>DITZ01000088.1:6590-8898 GCA_002422985.1 Sphingomonadales bacterium UBA6171 | reverse complement strand
GCCACCCGCGTCTTGCCGACGCCGGTATCGGTTCCGGTGACGAAAAAACCGCGAGGCGCGAGGGGTGAGACGTGAGGCGGGATCGTCGATGTCATGAGCCCGCTCGCTTTTTTTGAATTTTCAGCTGGATCACCTGGCGTCCGTCCTCGCGCTGCGTCTTGTCGCCCACCCACGCATGGCCGTAGATCACCTCGAAGGTGGCCGGCAGGCGCCCTTCCTGCCGGTGCGCTTCGTACGCCTGTTCCAGCCGCGACCACGCCGACTTGCCGAGCAGGCCGCGCCGCCGGGTCGTTGCCGCGTTATGCGCGCCGATACCCTTGAGATCGCGCATCAGCGACTTGAGGTCGGCATAGGTCAGCGTCAGCATTTCCATTTCCATCACCGGACTGCCGAAGCCGGCGTGGATCAGCATGTCGCCGATGTCGTGCAGGTCGATGAAGCGGTTCACATGCGGCGCATCGTCGATGGCGGAGAAGGCTGCGCGCAATTCCTTCAGCGTGTCGGGGCCGAAAGTGGCGAACATCAGCAGCCCGCCCGGTGCCAGCACCCGATGGAAGCCCTTGAGCGCGGCCTCCAGGTCGTGCGCCCACTGCAGCGCCAGGCTCGACCAGACGAGGTTCACGCTGCTGGACGCGAGCGGCAGCCGGTCCATGTCGGCACACATCAAATGCGTAAGGCGGGAGGCGGGAGGGGTGAGGCGTGCGAGGGCGCGCTGCGCCCAACCCGGTTGCGGCAGGCGTGCACGCGCAGCCTTCAGCATGGATGGCGCGATGTCGAGCGCGCACAGTTCGGCTTCTGCATAGCGCGACCGCAGGTGCGCCAGTCCGTAGCCGGTTCCGGAGCCGATGTCGAGCACGCGCGCAGGCTTCAGGGTCATGAAGTCGAGCCGCTCCAGCAGGCGGTCGCATACCTCGCGCTGCAGCACCGCATGCGCATCGTAGCTGGCGGCAGCGTGGTCGAAGGCGCGCCGCACTTCGGCAAAGTCGAGTTCGGATTCAGTCATGGGCAAAGCGTCCGATCGCGGCGGCCACGTCTTCGCCGTGCGACAAATGCGGCGCATGCGCGGCGCGGGCAAACTCGATGTGCTGAGCGGCGGGCAGGGTTTCGGCCAGCCAGGCGCCCGCAGCCGCCGGCGTCAGCGTGTCGAGCGCGCCATGCAGCACCAGGGTCGGCTGCGTCAGCCGCGGCAGTTCCACGCGCAGGTCGGTGTCGCGCAGGATCGCGAGACCACTCGCCAGCGCCTCGCTGCGCGCCACGGGGGCGGCCAGCAGCGACTGCCGCAAATGCTGAAGCAGGCTTTTCTGCCCGGGCATGCCGCGCGTCTGCAGGCTCAGAAAGCGCAGCAGCGTGGCCTGCGGGTCGGCCAGCAGCGCCGCGCCGAAGTCCTGCAAATCGGCGCCTGCCATGCCGCGATCCCAGTCTTCTGCAGCAACAAACTTCGGCGTCGACGCCAGCAGCACCAGGCGCGCGATCCTGTGCGGATGGTCGAGCGCCGCGCGCATCGCCACTTGGCCGCCGAGCGACCAGCCGAGCAGCGTGGTCCTGTCCGGCAGCTGCTGCGCGAGATCGTCCGCCCAGCCCTGCAGGGTGTTGTCGGCCACGTTCTCGCGNNGCGTCGAACACGCGGGCGTTCATGCCCCAGCCGTGCACCAGCGCAAGGACGGGCTTATCCCTCTCCCCAACCCTCTCCCGCGAGCGGGCGAGGGAGCGACCGCCAAGCCCAACCCGATCAATCGACGGCATGCAGGGCCCCGACCAGTTGCGCGACATCGTCGGCGCTGTGCGCGGCCGACAGGGTGATGCGCAGCCGCGCCGTACCGGCGGGCACCGTCGGCGTGCGGATAGCGGGCACCAGCAGGCCGCGCGCGAGCAGGGCCTGCGACAGCCGTACCGCATCGGCGTTGGCGCCGATCACCAGCGGCTGGATCGGCGTGTCCGACGGCATCAGCGCGCCCAGCTTCAGGTCGGCCAGCCCCTCGCGCAGTTGCGCGATGTGGCTGGCGAGCCGCGCGCGCCGGACTTCGCCCGCTTCGATCTGGCGCAGACTTTCCAGCAGGCACGCGGCCAGCAGCGGCGGCGAGGCGGTGGTGTAGATGTAAGGGCGCGCCTTCTGGATCAGCCAGTCGACCACGCTCTCGTGCGCCGCCACTGCCGCGCCCGCCACCCCGGCCGCCTTGCCCAGCGTCGCCAGATAGATCACGCGGTCGCTCGCACGGGCACGGTCGGTCAGGCCGCCACGCCCCTCGTTCAGCACGCCGAAACCGTGCGCGTCGTCGAGGTAGAGCCAGGCGTCGTAGCGCTCGGCCAG
>DITZ01000088.1:0-6503 GCA_002422985.1 Sphingomonadales bacterium UBA6171 | reverse complement strand
CGACAGCTGCGCGGCATCGACCAGCGAAGCGTGGTTGAGCTTGTCGGCGAAGACTTCGCCTTTCTTGGCAACGAGCGTGGTCAGCACGCCGAGGTTGGCCAGGTAGCCGGTGGAAAACAGGAGCGCCGCCGGCTTGCCGACGAAGCGCGCAAACGCCGTTTCGAAGTCGTCGTGGAAACGGTGGTGGCCGGTGATGAGATGCGCCGCACCCGCGCCGACCCCGCATTGGTCGACGGCCGCGTGCGCGGCGGCCACCAGCGCCGGATCGGCGGCGAGGCCCAGATAGTCGTTGCTGCAGAAAGAGACGACGCGCTGGCCGTCGATCGTCACGTGCGCACCCTGCGCGCCGTCGAGCAGGCGACGGTGGCGATCGAGATGATCGGCTTTCAGCGCCGCCAGCCCCTGCTGCAGGCGGGTCAGCGCGGCGCTACTCACGATTCAAACCGGCTCACAATGCCGTCAGGCCCAGGCTGTCGAACAGGCGCTGGTCGCGCTCCCATTCCGGGTTGCCGGTGGTCAAGAGCTTCTCGCCGTAGAAAATCGAGTTGGCGCCGGCGAGAAAGCACAAGGCCTGTACCGCGTCGCTCATCTGCTGGCGCCCGGCCGACAGGCGCACGAAGCTCTTCGGCATGCAGATGCGCGCGACCGCGATGGTGCGCACGAACTCCAGCGGCTCCAGCGCCTCGGTGCCGGCCAGCGGCGTACCCTCGACCTGCACCAGGAGGTTGATCGGCACCGATTCCGGCTGCGGGTCGAGGCTCGCCAGCTGCGCGATCAGCCCCGCGCGCTGGGTGCGCGATTCGCCCATGCCGACGATGCCGCCGCAGCACACATTGATGCCGGCGCCGCGCACATGTTCCAGCGTGTCCAGCCGGTCCTGATAGGTGCGGGTGGTGATGACGTGGCGATAATATTCCGGCGAGGTATCGAGATTGTGGTTGTAGTAATCCAGCCCCGCCTGTTTCAGGCGCACGGCCTGGGGCGCGGTCAGCATGCCCAGCGTGACGCAGGTCTCCATGCCCAGGGCGCGCACGCCTTCGACCATCTGGCAGACCGTGTCGAGGTCTTTGTCCTTGGGATTGCGCCAGGCCGCGCCCATGCAGAAGCGGCTGGCGCCCGCCGCCTTGGCGGCGCGGGCATCGGCCAGCACGGCCTCCACTTCCATCAGCTTCGACGCTTTCAGCCCGGTGTCGTTCTTGGCTGACTGGCTGCAATAGCCGCAATCTTCCGGGCAGCCGCCGGTCTTGATCGACAGCAGCGTCGAGGTCTGCACCTGGTTGGGATCGAAATGGGCGCGGTGCACGCTCTGGGCGCGAAACAGAAGGTCCGCGAAGGGCAGGGCGAAAAGCGCGGCGATTTCCTCGCGGGTCCAGTCATTGCGAATAGGGGCGGATCGCGGGGTGTCGTGCAGGTGCAGGGCGGGAGCGTTCATGCCCCGACACTAGCCCGTCCCGGCGCTCGGTTTCAAACGGCGGGACGAACCAGGTATCAGGCGGCTTTCAGGCCCTTGGCGGCGTTTTCGCGGGCCCGCGAGAGAAAGCCGTGATTCACCGGACTGTGCGGCTTGAGGGCCAGCCTTTCCTGGGCCAGCGCCTCGGCCAGTCCGCTCAGATTGCCGCGCAGCGCCGCTTCGGTCAGCGTCCAGTCGATGATGTCGCGTTGGGCATGGCTGCCGCCAAAGCTGTTGGCGATGAAACGCGCCCTGTGCAGAAGATTCGCCGCCTTTTCATGATCGCCGCGCCAGAAGGCCGAAAACCCTTCCACCAGTGGCAGGGCTATGCGCTGGCCCCAGCGTGCGGCTTCCGATGTGCCGTCCTCGCGCCAGGCCGCGATGATCCGTTCGACATCGCCATGCCGGCCGGCGCCGAGATAGGCCATCACCGCATGCCAGTCGTTGAAGGGATAGGTGCGGCCATCGGCATGATGATCCCAGGCCGTCGCCAGTTCCTGCCAGCGCGTCCCCACGTCATGACCCGACAGGTGCAGGCGCCACAGCATCGCGCTGGCGTCGATCATGTCCATCGCCACCATGCTGCGGTCCTGGCGGATCGGTCCGTCATAGAGCGCCAGCACCTCGTCGATCTGTCCGAGTTCAAGATGCCAGAGCGTGCGGTGCCACCAGTTATGGACCTTGAAGAAATTGTCATCGCCCGACCAGTGCGGCTCGCGCGCGATCATCCAGCCGATCCCGTCCTGCGGGCGGCCCTGCATTTCCATCACATGGGCGACGGCGTGATGCGCCCAGCAATCCTGCGGATCGAGGTCCAGGGCGCGGCGGCCGGCTTCTTCGGCCCGCGCGTAATCGCCGCTCTCTTCCAGTCCAAAGGCATACATCCCCAGCAGGAAGGAATAGCCCGGCATGTCCGCATGCCATTGCGGCAGCACCCGCGCGATGCGGTCCCGCAGGTTGCGGGCATTGGCGTGGAAAAAATCCGCCAGATGGCCCACCTGCAACGCCAGAAGGTCATGCGGATAACGCATATTGTGATGGTCCAGCGCCTGGGCCGCCATGGTCCATTCCCCCTCCAGGACATGGCCGATTGCCGACACATGGGAAGCCTCACGATCCGACAGTGGCAAGGTCTTCGCCTTTGCCAGGATCACGCCAGCCTCTTTCGTCGCCGCCGGCTCGGTGGAGATGGCGTAGAGATGCGCCTTGGCGATATGGGCCATGGCGAAATCGGGGGCCAGGGCGATGGCCCGGTCGAGCGGCGCCAAAGGGTCGCCGCGATAGAGATTGAAGGCCGTAACCGCCTGATCCAGAAGGCCCGCGGCCTCGGCCGTCGCGCCTGTCAGAATGTTGCCTTGCTTGTCCGCAATCATGTCGCTTCCCCTATTGGCGGTGTAGGCTTTAGACGGGCCGGACAGGCGGGGGAATGCGCGGAACGCCGGTTTGCTTGGCCGATCCGCCGAAGGGTAAGACGGGGCGATGGAAACATTTCAGGACATGCTGCGCGGCATGCGGCTGACCGGCGGCGTCTTTCTCGAAGCCGAATGCACCGCGCCCTGGTGCGTCACCTCGCAGGTAACGCCCGAGGATTGCGCGCCCTTCGCGCGGGTGCCGCGCCAGATCATCAGCTATCACTATGTCACTGCCGGCCAGATGCTGCTCAAGGTCAGCGGCGCGCCGCCGGTGACGGTGACGCAGGGCGAGATCGTGGTCCTGCCGCGCAACGATCCCCATGTCATCGGCAGCACGCTCAGCATTCCCCCGGCCGATGCCGGGCATCCGGTGAATTCCGATCCGCAGGCCGGGCTGGTCCGCCTGGCGTTCGGCGGCGGCGGGGCGCGCACCCACATCCTGTGCGGCTATCTTGGCGACGACATGCCCTACAACCCCGTGATCGCGATGTTGCCCGCAGTGCTCAAGCAGAATGTCGTGGAGGGCGCATCGGGAAGCTGGATCGAAGGCGCCTACCGCCAGGCCGCGAAGGAATTGTCGGAAGGGCAGGCGGGCTCGCCCTTGTTTCTCGCCCGGCTGGCCGAGCTTTTGTTTCTGGAAGCGGTACGCCGCTATCTCGCGGCTCAGCCGCCGGGTGGCGCCTGGCAGGCGGGGCTTGAGGACCAGATGGTCGGACGTGCGCTGGGGCTGCTTCACGGCCAGCTGGCGCGGCGCTGGACCACCGACGATCTGGCCCGGGAGATCGGCCTGTCGCGTTCGGCCTTCGCGGACCGGTTCACCAAGGCGGTGGGCGAACCGCCGATGCGCTATCTCTCCCGCCAGCGCCTGGCCCAGGCCTGTGCGCTGCTGAAGGACAGCACCGCCAGTGTCGCCAGCATCGCCTATGAAGTGGGCTACGAGTCCGAAGCCGCGTTCAGCCGGGCCTTCCGGCGCGAGCAGGGCGCACCGCCCGCCGCCTGGCGCGAACAGTGCGGGTAAAAGGGTGGCGGGGCGCGGAAAAAACCGCTAAACCGCCCGACCTGTGCCCCAGTGGTGGAATGGTAGACGCGGCAGANNGCGGCAGACTCAAAATCTGTTGCCGCAAGGCGTGCTGGTTCAAGTCCGGCCTGGGGCACCATTTGATATCGTTGGTCTGTGCGCTAACCCTACATGTGTAGGAGTGCCGTTGTTTCCTCCAGACTTTTCACAAGAACAGATGATATCTCACCTCGAATCCATTGATTCGGAGGACTACGCGCGGTTTTTCTATTGCTTGAATATGGGGTTTACCCACCTCGCGATAAATGCTTTCGAGGATCGGATCATAAACATGTTGAGTATGTGCGATCAGGTGAAAGTTAAATCGCTGCTCGGCAATGATGCCGAGGCATGGAAACTTCTGTTGGAAAAGCGCGACAAGCTTCAATCCTCCACCCTCGGCAATCTGATCAAGATATTGAATCCTCACTTAGCGAATGAAGATGCGCGTTACCTCGATTTCCTCAAAAAGAAGAGGGATGAATTTGTGCATAGATTTTTCAGAAACGGGGAGTGGCCTGGCGATTTAGGAAACAATGGTTGCCGATGGGCTACCCGGCGCCTTCTTGCGATCAACATTATCTTCACAAGGGCCAACGAGAGATTTTTGACTATCTTGGTCAAAAATAAATTGTTGCACCGAGAGCCTATGTCACGTCACGGCGAAGCCGGCTTTCTGTACTCAAACCCCAATTTTCTTGAGAAAATTTTCGAGAAATGAAGCAGCGCCATAGCTATTCGTGATTGACTTGCACCTGAAGTAACTTAGCCTCCCTGTAAAAATCGGGGAGGTCCTTCATGCGCCGCACTGCTTTCACGCTTGCTCTTTCGCTCATGGCCACATCGGCCCTGGCGCAGCCTTTGCCCGCGCCCGCCAGTTATCCGCCGGTGACCGGCGACAAGGGCGTGATCGCCACCCATGCCCTGTCCATGGAGCTGGCCGGCCGCATCGCCCATGCCGCAATCGATCAGTGCCGCAAGATGGGGTTTCGCACCACCATCGCCGTGCTCGATGCCTCCGGCGCCATGAAGGTGTTCCTGCGCGATGACGGCACGGGTCCGCACACCATCGGCCTGGCGCGTGACAAGGCCTATACCGCCATCACCCTGGCCAACCGTTTCGCCACCTCCGGCACCTTCGCCACGGCGCGCAATTCGACACTGGGCTCGCCCAAGACCAATATCGAGGGCGTGGTCGGTGTCGCCGGCGGCGTGCCGATCAAGTATCGCGGCCAGACGATCGGCGGCATCGGCTCGTCGGGCGCGGTGGGCGGCGACAAGGACGAAATCTGCTCGCAAGCCGGGATTGATGCCGTCGCCGACCAGCTCAAATAGTTTTTCCATCAGTGCGGCGCGCAGCCGGGCCGAGATGACCGCCACGGCGGCGCTGTTTCGCGCCTATGCCGCGTCGCTCAACATCGACCTGACGCCGCAGGGATTCACCAAGGAAGTGGATGCGCTGCCGGGCGTGTACGGCCCGCCGGGCGGCGAACTGATTTTGGCGAAGCGCGGCGACCATGTGCTGGGCTGTATTGCGATCAAGCCGCTGGAGCCGCCGCACAGCTGCGAGATCAAGCGATTGTTCGTCCGCGAGCAGGCGCGCGGCATCGGGGTGGGCAAGGCGCTGGTGGAAGCGGCGATCCAGGCGGCAGGAAAGCTGGGCTATGGCGAGATCAAGCTGGATACGCTGCCGCAGATGCAGGGCGCCATCGCGCTCTATCAGAAGTGCGGCTTCGCGCCCATCGCGCCCTATGGCAGCCATCCCTATCCCGGCCTGCTTTGCCTGGGAAAGAAACTCACATGAAAAAACGGCGCCCGGTGAGGGGCGCCGTTTCTTTTCAGTGAACCGCCAGACTAGCGGCCGTTGGCCATGATCAGGGCGGCGATCAGGCCGGTTGCGGCGGCAGCGAGGATATAATTGTTGTCCACCCGGCGCCACTCGTAACCACGCGGCGGCCGCTGCAGCTTGTGGCGGCGATAGTCGATGCGCTGACCGCGATTCCAGTCATGGCGCTCGATCCGTCCACCCTTGCGCCAGCCACGGTGACCATAATTGTTATGGTCGCGCTTCATCACATTGTGGCCGCGACGGTCATCGCGGCGGTCGTCCTGACGTTCGTAGCGATTGTTGTTGCTGTTGTTGTTCCAGCCCTGGGCCATCGCTTCGCTCATGGGGGCCGCCAGCATCAGGATGGCAGCGGCAGTGGTGAGAAATTTTTTCATTGGGGTACCTTTCTGTTCGTACCGTTTACGAGCAAAAAGATAGGATTTTCACGCTGAACCCAGTGTGAATAGACCTGGCAGGAAGCCGTCAGGCCGTGTCTCAGAGTGTGTCGGTGTGTCGGGTTACGAGCGGCTTCAGGCGGCTGTCCATCCGCCATCAATCGATATGATGCTGCCGGTGATGGAGCGCGCCATGTCGCCCGCCAGATAAACCGCCAGCGCCGCCACTTCATCCACCGTCACGAACTGCTTGGTGGGCTGGGCGTGCAGCAGCACATCGTTGATCACCTGTTCGCGGGTCAGACCGCGCGCCGCCATGGTGTCGGGTATCTGGCGTTCCACCAGCGGGGTCCAGACATAG
>DITZ01000059.1 GCA_002422985.1 Sphingomonadales bacterium UBA6171 | reverse complement strand
GGCGGCAATGCGCTGAAATTCTATGCCTCTGTGCGGCTGGATATCCGCCGCACCGGCCAGATCAAGGACCGGGAGGAAATCGTCGGCAACACCACGCGGGTGAAGGTGGTGAAGAACAAGGTTGCACCACCGTTCCGCCAGGTGGAGTTTGACATCATGTATGGCAGCGGCATCTCCAAAACCGGGGAGATTCTGGACCTTGGCGTGAAGGCCGGGCTGATCGACAAGTCCGGCGCCTGGTTCAGCTATGAATCGACGCGCATCGGGCAGGGCCGGGAAAATGCGAAGAAGTTCCTGCTGGATAATCCGGAGATGCTGGCGAAGATCGAAACGGCCATCCGCGACAATGCGGCCGGCGTTTCGGAGGCGCTGATGGCCGGGCCAGACCCGGAGGATGACATCTGATTTCGCCCGTTATGATGGATTATGCGCCAGAGCGCCGGTTTCCGGGGCCCGGGTGGCATTATTGTCAATTTTCTGTTATAAGCTTGTTTCCCGGATGACAGCAGCATGAACCGAGAGGTTTCTGACTGTCGTGCGGGTGTCGCCAATTGGTGATGGTCCCATCTCTCGCGGGGGCCTCGCCACAGAATGAACAGACGAGCGGGACAGGCCCCTGATCCTTCTTCACCGCTTTGCGCCGGCGCCGCCATCATGGTTGGGCTGTTGGTTCTGCGGAGAATTGCCTGATGCCATGCCATCGGGTGCGGAGGATGAACCTGAAATCCGCCGGCACGAAAGGATCCGCTGAATCATGCCAGCCAACGCGCTCAGCTTCCAAGTGGGTGATAATGTGGTCTATCCCAAACATGGGGTCGGCCGGGTGATGGAAATTATGTCCAGCGAGATCGCGGGCACCAAATTGGAACTTTATGTTCTGCGTTTCGACAAGGAGCGGATGACGCTGAAGGTTCCCACCAACAAGGCTGAATCGGTGGGTATGCGCAAACTGTCCAGCGAAGCCACGCTGAAGGATGCAATCCTGACGCTGAAGGGCAAGCCCAGGGTGAAGCGCATCATGTGGTCGCGCCGGGCGCAGGAATATGAAGCCAAGATCAATTCGGGCGATCTGGTGTGCATCGCGGAAGTGGTGCGCGACCTGCACCGCGCCGAGGATCAGCCTGAGCAAAGCTATTCGGAACGGCAGATTTTCGAAGCTGCCATCAGCCGACTGGCGCGCGAAGTGGCCGCGATGAAGAATATCGACGAGCCGACCGCGCAAAAGGAAATCGAAAGCGTGCTGAAAGCCGCCTGACGATAGCCCCGGCGTGGAAAATGGGGCCGGACCGGCAAGGTTCGGCCCCTTTTCGTGTCGGCTTGCGCCGCTGTCCGTTCCCGCCTGCGCCGCTGTCCGTTCCGGCTGCGCCGCTGTCCGTTCCGGCTTGCGCCGCGCGGCTGCCGGCGATAAGCAGGCGGCGAGGGGAAAGCAGCATCTGGGGAGCATCCATGCGCACATCCACCCTCGCCATCCTTTCCGTCGCTTTGGTCGCTGTCGCCGGCCTGTCTGCCTGCTCGATGGCCGAGCCGGCGTCTGCCGCTGATCGTCGCTTCAGCGTCGGCAGTTTTGACCGCATCCGTTCCACGGGATCGATGGATGTGAAGGTCACCACCGGCCCCGCCGTTTCGGTTGTCGCGCGCGGCACCCAGGCCGATCTTGACCGGCTGGAGATATCGGTGCGCGATGGCGCGCTGCTGATCGGCAGCAAGCCGGGCAGCTGGAGCTGGAGCCGCGAAGGCGTCGCCGTGCATGTCTCTGTTCCCGCCCTGTCGGGCGTGGTGCTCACCGGCTCTGGCGGGGTGGATGTGAACCGCATGGCGGCACCCGCGGTCGAGCTGAGCGTGACCGGATCGGGCGATCTGAAAGTCGCTGCGATCGATGCGCCGAAGCTGCGCGCCAGCGTGACGGGATCGGGTGATCTGGCAATGGCCGGCCGCTGCGGTGCCGGTGCGCTTTCCGTCACCGGCAGCGGCGACATCGATGCCGATGCGCTCGCCTGTCAGACGCTCGACATTTCGGTCGCCGGATCGGGCAATGTGTCGGCCAACGCCAGCCGCACGGCGAATGTCGCCGTCATGGGCTCCGGCGATGTGTCGGTTATCGGTGGCGCGGCCTGCACCCGGTCGCGCCGGGGCAGCGGCGAAATCATCTGTCGGTAAGCCCGACGGCAGTTGCAAGGCCCAGGAACAGCAGGAAGCCCATCGAATCGGTTATCATGGTGACAAACACCGACGAGGCGACCGCCGGATCGGTGCCCAGGCGCTTCAGCCCCAGCGGCACCAGCACGCCGGCGAGGCCGGCGAGCACAAGGTTGAACAGGGTGGCAGCGGCAATCACCATGCCCAGCTTCGGGTAACTGAACAGCAGCGCCACGCCCAGCCCCAGCAGCGCGGCGATGGTCAGCCCGTTCAGCAGGGCGATCTTCGCCTCGCGCCAGATGGCGCGTTTGCGGTTATTGTTGGTGAGCTGGCCCGTGGACAGCGCCCGGACGATCACCGCCATCGTCTGGTTGCCGGTGTTGCCGCCGATGGAGGCGACGATGGGGGTGAGCGCGGCGAGCACGACCATCTGTTCGATGGTGGCGCCGAACAGGCCGATGACGCTGGCCGAGATGATGGCGGTGCCCAGATTGGCGACCAGCCAGCGCACGCGGGCGCGATAGCTGTCCATCACCGGCTCGTTGATGTCGCCCTCGCCGGCGCCGGACAGCCGCAGGATATCCTCGCCGGCTTCTTCTGAAATGATGTGGACGATGTCATCGGCCGTAATCATGCCCACCAGCCGCCCGGCGGTATCGACGACGGCGGCGGAAATCAGCGCATATTTCTGGAAGCGCAGCGCTACATCCTCCTGATCCATCGTCACCGGAATCAGCGTCTGCTCGCGCTGCATCACGTCGGAAACGGCGATGTGGCGCGGCGTGGTGAGCACCCAGGAGAGGCGCATGGTGCCGACCGGGCGATGGCCGGGATCGATCACGAACACTTCCCAGAAATCGGTCGCCTCGCTGTCGTCGCGGCGCAGCACGTCGATGACGTCGCCGATAGAATAATGTTCGGGCACGGCGACCAGTTCGCGCTGCATCAGCCGGCCGGCGCTGTCTTCCGGATAGGACAGGCCGGTTTCGATGGCGACCCGGTCGTCGTCCTCCATCTCGTCGAGCACGGCGGCCTGATCTTCGGGCTCCAGCTCGCCGATGATGGCGACGGCATCGTCCGTGTCCATCTCTGCGATGGTTTCGGCGACCTGCGCGGGCGTGAGGGCGGCGACCACTTCGTCGCGCACCCAGTCATTCATTTCGGCAAGAATCTCGGCGGAAAGGTCTGGCCCCAGCGCCTGTGCCAGCGTGCCGCGCTGGCCGGCCGGCACATGTTCGAACAGGTCCGCCGCGTCTGCCGGATGGAGCTGCTTCACCAGCGCGCGCAGATCGCCGTCGGCCTCGGCCTCCAGCGCGGCCATCACCTGGCGCACGAATCCGGCCTGAAGCTGGTTGTCCGCCATGGCGGCCGGAGTCTGCGCGTCGTTCGTCATGCCGTTTCGCGCTTGGCCGCCCGCGCGGGCATTTGCAAGCGGCCTGTCCGGTGCAGCGTGAAGCCGTGGCCGGCGGCCGCCCCATCCGGCCGGCCCGCCGCGCAACTGGCTGGCAGAACCGGTGTGCGCAGCCTATTGCATGTCGCGGATCAGCAACCCCGCAAACAGCAGCAGGCCGATGGACACAACGGCGATTTTCATTGCCTTGTCCGGCACATGGCGGATGGCGAATGCGCCCAAATAGCCGCCCGCCATGGCACCCAGACCGAGCGTGATGGCCGATGGCCAGTGCACGGCGCCGGAAAAGGCGAACACCGCCGTGCTGGTGCCGTTCATCACGGCGGACAGCATATTCTTGTTCGATTGCGCCTCGCGGATGGCGGTGCCGGCCATGGCGAACAGCGCCAGCATCAGAAAGCCGATGCCACCGCCGAAATAGCCGCCATAGATGGAGACGAGCATCTGCCCGGCCTTAAGCCGCCCGCCCGTCAGCCCCTTGCCCTTCAGCTTCGGGCCAAAGGCACCACGCGCAAACAACAGGGTGGCGGCCAGCACCAGCCAGGGCAGCATCCGGCTGAAAAGCGCGGATGGTGTCGCCAGCAGCAGCAGCGCGCCCAGCACGCCACCGATGGCAGCAATGATGAACAGGGCGACAAAGCGCACCTGACCGACGCTGCTGATATAGGTCCGATTGGCGAGCGCGGTCGTCATCTGCCCCGGAAACACGGCGACCGTGGAGGTGAGATTGGCGACGCGCGCGTCGAGACCCGTGAGCATCAGGGCCGGCAGCGTTACGAAGCTGCCGCCCCCGGCGATGGCGTTCTGTGCGCCCACCCACAGGCCGGCTGCCACCAGCAACAGGGTCATGCTCATGTCGTCCAGCGCTTCACTCCTTGCCGATTGGCGCATAGCGGGCCTAAACCAGCCTGATATGCAATGATTGTCGCGTTAGGGAGCATGAGCGGGATGGGAAAGCGCTATTTCGGCACAGACGGCATTCGCGGTCTGGCCAATGGGCCGATGATGACCCCGGAAATCGCCATGCGCGTGGGACAGGCCGCCGGCACGCATTTCATGCGCGGCGACTGGCGACACCGGGTGCTGATCGGCAAGGACACAAGGCTGTCCGGCTATATGCTGGAACAGGCGCTGACGGCAGGCTTCACCTCGGTGGGCATGGACGTGGTGCAGGTGGGGCCGATGCCGACCCCGGCGGTGGCGCTGTTGACGCGGGAAATGCGCGCGGATCTGGGCGTGATGCTGTCGGCCAGCCACAACCCATTTTTCGATAATGGTATCAAGCTGTTCGGGCCGGATGGCTATAAATTGTCCGATGATGATGAACGGACGATCGAGGCGCTGATCGATAGTGGCGCGGCGCTGGTGCCATCGAAGGATATCGGCCGGGCACGGCGGATTGATGATGCGCGCGGGCGCTATATCCATGCGGCCAAATCCAGCTTTCCCGAAAAGCTACGGCTGGACGGGCTAAAGGTGGCGCTGGATTGCGCCAATGGGGCGGCCTATCGCGTGGCGCCCGAAGCCTTGTGGGAGCTGGGGGCGGAGCTGGTGACGATCGGCACCACGCCCGATGGTTTCAACATCAACGACAAGGTCGGCTCCACCCATCCCGAAACGCTGGCGAAGGCGGTGCGGGAATCGGGCGCGCATATCGGGCTGGCGCTGGACGGGGACGCCGACCGGCTGATCGTGATTGACGAGACCGGCGCGGTGGTGGATGGCGATCAGCTGATGGCGCTGATCGCCGAATACCGGATGCTGGAAGGGCGGCTGAAGGGCGGTTCGGTGGTTGCGACCGTGATGTCCAACCTGGGGCTGGAACGGCATCTGGAGCGGCTGGGTATCGGGCTGGTGCGCACCGCGGTGGGAGACCGGCATGTGCTGGAGGCGATGCGGCGGCTGGGCTGCAACATCGGCGGCGAACAATCCGGTCACATCATCCTGTCTGACCATTCGACGACCGGGGACGGGCTGATCGCCGCACTTCAGGTGCTGGCGGTGCTGGTGCAGGAAAAGCGCCCGGCGAGCCAGGTGCTGCGCCGCTTCGCGCCATTTCCGCAGCTGCTGAAAAATGTGCGGCAGGAACCCCGCGTGCTGGAATTGCCCAGCGTGAAGGCGGCAATTGCCGACGCGGAGGCCGCGCTCGCCGGCTCCGGCCGGCTGCTGGTGCGGAAATCCGGCACCGAGCCGCTGATCCGCGTGATGGCGGAGGCCGAGGATCGCGCACTGGTGGAGCGGATGGTGGAGGCCGTGTGCGACGCGGTGAAGACCGCCGCATGACCATGCCGCGCGTGCTGGTCATCGCCGGGTCTGACAGTGGCGGCGGGGCGGGCATTCAGGCCGACATCAAGGCCATCACCATGCTGGGCGGCTATGCCATGACGGCGGTGACGGCGATTACCGTGCAGAATACGCTGGGGGTGTCGGCGGTGCATGTGGTGCCGCCGGCGATTGTGGCGGGGCAGATTGCCGCCGTGCTGGAGGATCTGGGGGCGGACTGCATCAAGATCGGCATGTTGGGGGACGCCGAGACAATCGCGGCGGTGGCGGGGGCGCTGGCGCGGGTGAAGGTGCCGATCGTGCTCGATCCGGTGATGGTGGCGAAGGGCGGCGCGCGATTGCTGGCGGCTGACGCGACGGCGGCGCTGACGCAGCTGCTGCTGCCGCGCGCCGCGCTGCTGACGCCCAATGTGCCGGAGCTGGAGGCGCTGGCGGGGGCGGTGGTGGCGGATGAGGCCGATATGCTGCTGGCCGCGCAGGATCTGTTGTCTGCCGGGCCGGCGGCGGTGCTGGCCAAGGGCGGGCATCTCGGCGGCGAAACGGCGATGGACTGGCTGGTGAACCACAACAGCCAGCAACGCTTCGAATCGCCGCGTATCCATACGCGCCACACGCATGGCACCGGCTGCACATTGGCGAGCGCCATTGCCGCCGGGCTGGGCGCGGGCCTGCCGCTGGCCGTGGCGGTGGAGCGGGGACGGGCCTATCTGCGCTCGGCCATGCTGGCCGCGCCGGGTTTTGGCGCGGGCCATGGCCCGCTCGGCCATAATTTCGCGCTGCTGTGAACGGGCTGCGCTGGGGGCTGGAGGGTGAATTTTCCGGTATGGTGTTTGGCGTGGACGAAGTGGGGCGCG
Organism: Sphingomonadales bacterium UBA6171; assembly: GCA_002422985.1. GTDB lineage: Bacteria > Pseudomonadota > Alphaproteobacteria > Sphingomonadales > Sphingomonadaceae > Sandaracinobacteroides. Next base: position 5,244 of record DITZ01000059.1, on the reverse strand, counting down.
GGCCATGGGCCGGGCCGGTGACGGCCGCGGCCGCGCTGCTGACGCCGGACGATCTGCCCGCCGGGCTGGGCGATTCCAAGGCGGTGCCGGCGGCCCGGCGCGCGCATATCGCCGCTGATCTGCGCCATGTTGCCATCGCGGAGGCGACGGTGGAGGAGATTGACCGGCTGAACATCCGCGCCGCCACCTTTCTGGCGATGACCCGCGCGGTGGCGGCGCTGGCCAGCCGGCTGGGCGCGCCGGCGATGGTGCTGGTGGATGGCAATGCGCTGCCGGAATGGCGCTGGCCGGCGCGCGCCATCGTGAAAGGAGACGCGACCGTGGCGGTGATTGCCGCCGCCGCCATTGCCGCCAAGGTGCACCGCGACCGTCGGATGGCGGCGCTCGCGGCCGACTATCCCGGCTATGGCTGGGAGCGGAACAAGGGCTATGGCACCGCCGAACATGCCATGGCGCTCAGCCAATTGGGTGTGACTACGCAGCATCGCCATTCATTTGCGCCCATCCGAAAACTGCTTCCGCGCTGAGTCTTTTGGGCAACAGCCCCAAGGGATAGTGGGTCGCTGCCGGGGGCGGACTCAAGGGGTGGTATTGGCGCGGTTTCCGATTCCCGGAATCAAGACTCTGCCATAAATCTATGACTTGACGCGGGAATCTTCGCGAATCACCAAGGCTTTCGAACAGGCCCGCCGGGCCGAAAGCCCAAGGAATTCCGCGCGTGCAGACCGACCGCATCATCATCGGCGACAGCCTTTCCGAAATGGCGAAACTGCCCGATGCCTCGATTGATCTGGTGTTCGCGGACCCGCCCTATAATCTGCAACTGGGCGGCGACCTGCACCGGCCGGACGGCAGCCAGGTGGACGCCGTGACCGATCATTGGGACCGGTTCGACAGTTTCGCGGACTATGACCGTTTCACCCGCGCCTGGCTGACGGAATGTCGCCGGTTGCTGAAGCCCGATGGCTCGCTGTGGGTGATCGGCACCTATCACAATATCTTCCGGGTCGGTTCGGCGCTCCAGGATCTGGGCTATTGGGTGCACAACGACATCATCTGGCGCAAATCCAACCCGATGCCCAATTTCAAGGGCACGCGCTTTACCAACGCGCATGAGACATTATTGTGGGCCGCGAAATCGCCCACCGCGCGGCCGACCTTCAACTATAAGGCGATGAAGGCGCTGAACGAGGATCTGCAGATGCGGTCGGACTGGGTGATCCCCATCTGTTCGGGCAGCGAGCGGGTGCGGGTGGACGGCGTGAAGGCGCACCCGACGCAAAAGCCCGAAGCGTTGCTGCACCGCATCCTGCTGGCGACCTCGAACGAGGGCGATGTGGTGCTGGACCCCTTCTTCGGCTCCGGCACCACCGGCGCGGTCGCCAGGCGGCTGGGACGCCATTATCTCGGCATCGAGCGGGAGGCGGGCTATGCCGCTGTCGCCGAGGCGCGCATCCGTGCGGTGGAGCCGCTGGCCGCGGCGGATCGGGCGGTGACCGCCGATCCGCGCGCCGCACCGCGCATTCCCTTTGGCGCGCTGGTGGAAACCGGGATGCTGCGCCCCGGCGCCATGCTGACGGATCGCAGCCGGCGGTACAGTGCGCGCGTGCGGGCCGACGGCTCGCTGGCGCTGGAGGGCGGCCGCTCCGGCTCCATCCACCAGCTGGGTGCCGCCGTGCAGGGCGTGCCGAGCTGCAACGGCTGGACCTTCTGGCATGTGGAGCAGCGCGGCAGCCTGGTGTCGATCGACAGCATGCGGGAGGATTATCGCAGCCTGACGGCGGGTTGAGACGAGCCGGGCGGCGACAGGCTTGCGTTGATATAATGTATCATCTACAGCATCGGCCAAATCCTCTTCCCGGAGTTGCCGCATGCTGTTGTCCGCCCGTGCCCTTTTCCTCCTGTCTGTGGTGCTGGCACCAATTGCCGTGCGGGCGGAGGGGGAGGCACCACCGGAGGCGCTGCATGCGCCGGCTGGCACCGACATCATCGTCACCGCGCCCTTTGCCCGCGAGCGTTTTACCCTGCCGACAGCCGCCGGGGTGCTGGAGGGCGAGGCGCTGGTCCGCGATACCCGCGCGAGCCTTGGCGAGACGCTCGCCCGTCAGCCCGGCGTCTCCGCCAGCTGGTTTGGGCCGGCCGCCTCGCGCCCCATCCTGCGCGGCTTTGATGGCGAACGGGTGCGCATCCTGACGGACGGCATCGGCAGTTTCGACGTCTCCAACACGTCCGCCGACCATGCGGTTGCCATCAATCCGCTGACCGCCGCCCGCGTGGAGGTGGTGCGCGGGCCGGCGAGCCTGCTCTATGGTTCGGCGGCGATCGGCGGCGTGGTGAATGTGACGGACCGGCGCATTCCGCGCGAGGTGCCGGCGGAGGCCGTGCACCTCGATCTGTCGGGCTTTGCCGGCAGCGCCGCGCGCGAAGGCGGGCTGGGTGGCCATGCCGATATTCCCGTGGGGAAAACCGGCCTGGTGCTGCACGCCGACGGCAATTGGAGCAAGAGCGGCGACTATCGGACCGGTGGCTATATCTATTCCGCCGATGTCCGCAATGCGGGCGACACGGAGACCCTGGCGCGTGGCCGGGTGGCCAACAGCGGTGCCGAAAGCCAGGATGTGGCGGTGGGGGCCGCCTTCATCGGCGCGGGCGGCAGCATAGGCCTTGCCCTTTCGCGTCTTGAATCCCGCTATGGCATCCCCAACCGGCTGGCGCATGGCGAAGAGAATGTGGCGATCGATATGCGCCGCACGCGGCTGGATGCACGCGCCGAATTGCCGCTGTCCGGCGCGTTCGAGGCGCTGAACTTCCGCTTTGGCTGGGCGGATTATCAGCATGACGAGGTGGAATCCACCGGCGCTGTCGGCACCAGTTTTTTCAGCGAGGGCCTGGAGAGCCGGCTGGAGCTGGTGCAGGCCGAGCGCAATGGCTGGCGTGGCGCGAGTGGCGTGCAGTTCCTCAGCCGCCGCATCGAAGCGGTGGGCGAGGAGGCCTATATCCCGCTCAATCTCACCGACCAGCTGGGCCTTTTCACGCTGCAACAATTTGATCTGGGGCTGGTCCGCGCCGAGCTGGGGGGGCGCTATGAACATAGCGCGGTGCAGGCGCTGGGCAAGACGCGCGATTTCAGCGCCATTTCCGCCTCCGCTGGCCTCTCCGTCGCGCTGTTCGACGGTTTCCGGCTGGGGCTGAGCCTTGCCCGCACCGAACGCGCGCCGGCGGCCGAGGAATTGTTCGCCGATGGCGCGCATCTGGCGACGGGCAGCCATGAAACCGGCAATCCCGATCTTGTGCCCGAACGCTCGCTGGGTGCCGAGGCGGTGTTGCGCGGGCGCGGGACAGGCTGGCGGATGGAGATTGCCGGCTTCTTCTCCCGCTTCGATAATTTCATCTATCAGGCCCCCACCGGCGCGGAAATCGACGGGCTGGCGGCTTTTGAATATCGGCAGGCCGGCGCCCGCCACTGGGGCATGGAGGCCGAGGGGGCCGCGACGGTCGCCAGGCTGGGCAGGACCAGCATCGAGCTGACCGGCCTTGCCGACTTTGTGCGGGCTGATCTGCTGGCTGGCAGAGGCCATGCGCCGCGCATCCCGCCGCTGCGCGCCATCGCCGGGGTGGAGGCCAACGCACCCCATCTGGGCGGCCGGCTGGAGCTGGAACATGTTACCCGCCAGACCCGCGTGGCGGTGAATGAAAGCGAGACGCCGGCCTATAGCATGGTGAACGCCAGCCTGAGCTGGCGGCCCTTTGGCGAGGGCAGCAACAGCAGCATCATCGCCAGCGTCAATAATATGTTCGACGTGGAAGCGCGGCGGCACGCGAGTTTTCTGAAGGACTATGCGCCGCTGCCGGGCCGGGATTTCCGGCTGGCGGCGCGGTTCGCATTTTAGAGGGGAGTGGCGGGCCCTGCCGCCAGCCATCCCCCGGCTTTTTAACAGGCTTCGAAGCGGCCCTGTTCGGGGCACAAGACTGGGAGAAGGCCACCCATTCACGGGCGGCGGGAGGACAGTGTGCACCCATCACATCATGCGGCGGCCAATGGCGAACGGCCGGCCATCATCATGGCAGACAGCGGCGAGACGATGAGCTTTGCCGCGCTGGAGGCGCGCTCCAATCAGGCGGCGCATCTGTATCGCGGGGCCGGGCTGGTGCGTGGTGACTGTATCGCCATCTTCATGGAGAACAGCCTGGATTTCCTGCCGCTCTGCTGGGGGGCGCAGCGGGCGGGCCTGATCTACACCTGCATCTCCACCAAGCTGACGGCAGACGAGGCGGGCTATATCGTCACCGACTGCGGCGCAAAGCTGCTGGTGGCGAGCGCCTCGCTGGCGGATGTTGCGCGGAAACTGCCGCCACTTCCCGCCAGATATGCCGCGGGCGGGGCCATTCCCGGCTTCCAGCCGCTCGAATCCGCGCTTGAAGCCCTGCCGGCCACACCCATCGCCGATCAAAGCCCCGGCCGCGACATGCTTTATTCCTCCGGCACCACCGGCCGGCCCAAGGGCATTATCGGGCCGCTGCCCGAAGGGAAAATCGACGATCCCGACACGCTGACGGCCATGGTGGGCATGTTATATGGCTTTGCGCCGGGCATGATCTATCTGTCGCCCGCGCCGCTCTATCATGCAGCACCGCTGCGCTATTCAATGTCGGTGCACCGCGTGGGCGGTACGCTCGTCGTGATGAAGAAGTTCGATCCGGAGCGCTATCTCGCGCTCGTCGAACAGCACCGTGTCACGCACACACAGCTCGTGCCGACGATGTTCGTGCGGATGCTGAAGCTGCCTGACGAAATCCGCGCGCGGTACGACCTCTCCAGCCTCCGGGTGGCGATCCACGCCGCGGCGCCATGCCCCGTGGAGGTCAAGCGCCGGATGATCGACTGGTGGGGGGAGACGATCTACGAATATTATGCATCCACCGAAGGCACCGGTTTTTGCGCGGTGAGCCCGCAGGAATGGCTGAAGAAGCCCGGCACGGTCGGCCGTTCGCTGCTCGGCGAGATTCGCATACTCGACGAGGAAGACAATGTGCTGCCGCCGGGACGCGAAGGCCGCATCTATTTCGCGGGCGGCGGCGAGTTCGCCTATCATAACGATCCCGAGAAGACGAAAAGCGCCCAGCACGAGGAGCACGGCGCCACCTTCGGCGACATCGGCTACATCGACGAGGACGGCTACCTCTTCCTCACCGACCGCGCCGCCTACATGATCATCACGGGCGGCGTGAACGTCTATCCGCAGG
>DITZ01000062.1 GCA_002422985.1 Sphingomonadales bacterium UBA6171 | reverse complement strand
GCGCATCTGCACCTCCGACAACCAGATCAAATCGCTCATGGCAACGCCTCCTCAGCGCCGCCATTGAATCAGACCGAAAACGCCTTGGGAATCCCCTATAATGGGTCCTGAGCCTAGTATTTCGATTCCGGCTCGGCTATAGCAAGCGATAGTGATGATGCAGCCATGCTGTCCGCTGTGTCTGTGTCGCTTTTGTGGTGTCCCCAACATGCGGTCATCCCCGCGAACGCGGGGATGACATGATTTTTGCAGGGATGACATGATTGTGTGGCTGGCAATCATTGATCGGGATCACTGATCGGAACGCGCCAATCCACCGCCCTTTGCCCATTGGCTTGCAGAAACGCGTTCGCCTGCGAAAAAGGCCGGCTGCCGAAGAAGCCGTTATAGGCGGACAGCGGCGACGGGTGGGCGGATTTCAGGATCAGGTGGCGGGTGCCGTCCACGAAACCGGCTTTCTGCTGGGCATAACGGCCCCACAGGATGAACACCGCCGGGGTTGGGCGGGCGGAGACCAGGCGGATGATTTCATCGGTGAACCTCTCCCAGCCCTGCCCCGCATGCGAGGCGGCTTTGCCCAGCTCCACCGTCAGCACACTGTTCAGCAGCAGCACGCCCTGTCTGGCCCAGCTTTCCAGATTGCCATGGCCGGGCGGCGCGATGCCCAGATCGGCGTTCAGCTCGGCCTGAATGTTGCGCAGCGACGGCGGCACCGGCACGCCATGGGGCACGGAAAAGCAGAGGCCGTGCGCCTGTCCGGGGCCGTGATACGGGTCTTGCCCCAGGATCACCACGCGCACATCGGGCAGCGGCGTCAGGTCGAGCGCGCGGAACCAGTGCGCGGGGCGGGGCGCAATCTGCCGGCCGGCCGCGCGCTCCGCCACCAGCCAGGCGCGCAGATCGGCCATCAGCGGCGTTTCGAACATGCCGGCCAGCGGCGTGCGCCAGCTTTCTTCCAGTTGCACCTTCTCGCCCATGGCCGGGGCTTACACGCCCATCGCCATCGCCTTCAAGAAGCGCATGGCGACAGGCGCTGCCGCCGTCACCGGAATCGCCCCGCGCTGGCCGCCGCGCACTGCCGCATCACCCTTCCCGATCATGCCTTCATTCCGGCATTATATCGGCACTTAACGGGCCAATAATGACATATGCGCCGATTTGCGCCAATATGGACGGATGCAATGGCAGCATCAGGCAGCAGACGGCGAGTCCGACGGACGGCGCAGGCGCTCGGCAGACAGCCGGCGACGGATCGTGGAGGCGGTTATCCGGCTGGTGCGGCAGGGCGATGCCGCGCCCAGCGCCGATAAGGTGGCGGCCGAAGCGGGCGTGGGCCGGCGCACGCTGTTCCGCCTGTTCAGCGATATGGAGAGCATCTACCGCGAGATTCAGACGGTGATGCTGGAAAAGATCGCGCCCGTGCGCGCCATCCCGCTGAAGGGCGATACCCAGAGCGAGCGGCTGCATGCGCTGATCGACCGGCGCAGCCGGTTCTTCGAGGAGATTTTGCCGCTGACGCTGGCCGCCGAGCTGCACCGCCCGCGCTCTGCCATGGTGCAGGCCGGACATGCACGGATGCAGGCGGAGCTGCGCGCCATTCTGATCGGCCTGCTGCCCGCGCCCCTGCTGGCCGACCCCGTCGGGCGAGAGGCGGCGGATGCGGTGCTGAGCATGGACCTGTGGCGGCGGCTGCGCGTAGATCAGGGGCTTGCGCCAGACATGGCGCGTGCGGTTTTACATCATATTGTCAGCGGGTTGCTTGACGGAGACGGATAATCATGGGGTTCTGGTTCTGGGCGGTGCTGATTCTCCTGCTGGTGGTCGGCCTGGTGGCCCTGCTGTTCGGCCTGGTGCCGCTGAAAACGCCAGCCGACTGGCGGCGGCTGCCCTTCCTGCTGCTGGCTGCTGTGCTGCTGCTGGCCATGGCGCTGGTGGCGGGCTGGATGGAGGCCGCGCCGCCACAGGCCGGCGCGCCCGGTGCTGCGCCCTTGCCAGGGGGGGAGGATATGGAAATCCGCCCGTTGATCGGCAGGCTGGAAGCCGCGCTGAAAGACCGGCCCGACGATGCCGAAGGCTGGCGGATGCTGGGCTGGAGCCGTTTCCAACTGGCCGACTATGCCGGCGCGGCGGCCGCCTATCAAAAAGCCGCCGCGTTACAGCCGACGATCGCCGCCCATGCGTCGGCAGAGGGCGAGGCGCTGGCGATGGCCGCCGGCGGCACCATCACGCCCGATGCCCGGCGCGCCTTTGAACGGGCCCGCGTGCTGGATGCGGCCGATGTGCGCGCACGCTATTATCTGGCGCTCGCGCGTGAGCAGGCGGGCGACGCCGGCGGCGCGATTGCCGACTGGCAGGCGCTGCTGGCCGATGCGCCGGCGGAGGCGGAATGGGCCGCTGAACTGCGGGTGATGCTGGCGGAAAAAGCGGCGCAATACGGCGTCGCCACCGATCTGCCGGGGTCCGATCTGCCGGGGCCGGATATCGCCACCGCCGAAGCGGTCGCCGCCCTGCCGGCGGGCGAGCAGCAGGCGATGATCGCCCGCATGGTCGATGGGCTGGATGCGCGGCTGAAGGCCAACCCGCAGGATCTGCAAGGCTGGGAGCGGCTGATCCGCGCCCGTCTGGTGCAGGGGGAGACGCAGAAAGCCGCCGACGCCCATGCCCGCGCGAAAGCAGCCTTTGCCGGCCAGCCCGACGCGCTGCAACGGCTGGACGCGGCAGCCGCCAGATAGGCACCGGCCTTAGGCGCTGGCGTCAGGCGCTGGCGCGCGGGAGGGCTGCGGCCGCTTCGGCTGCCGCGCGGATGGCGGCAATATCGGGCACAGCCTTGCCCACCAGCCAGCTGCCGCCGACGCACAGCACAGCGGGGTCGGCCAGCCATTGCGGCGCGCTCGCCTGGGTGATGCCGCCGGTGGGACAGAAACGGGCGCTGTAGAATGGGCCGGCCAGCGCTTTCAGGGCCTTCAGCCCGCCGGCGGCTTCGGCCGGAAAGAATTTGAAGCGGTTGAGGCCGAGGTCCAGCCCGCGCATCAGGTCGCTGGCGGTGGCGATGCCCGGCAGGAAGGGAATCTCCCGGTCGCGCGCGGCATGCGCCAGCGATTCGGTCAGGCCCGGCGCCACGATAAATTGCGCGCCATGGGCTATCGCCGCATCCATATCGCGCAGGTTCAGCACCGTGCCGGCGCCCACGATGGCCCCCGGAACGGACGACATCGCCCTGATGACATCCAATGCGCCCGCGGTGCGCAGCGTGACTTCCAGCACCTTCAGCCCGCCCGCCACCAGCGCCTCGGCGACGGGGACCGCATGGGCCACATCGTCCATCACCAGCACCGGAATCACCGGGCTGGTGCGCATGATCGTCTCGATAGCGGTCAAAGCAAAATCTCCTTGCTGTCAGATGCCGGCAAGATGCGCGGCAGCCGCGCCCAGCAGGCCGGGTTCGGGATGGGTGATGCGCGAGACGGGGATGGCCTGCATCCGGGCCTCGAACCGCCCCTTGGCAATGAAGCGCGGATGGAAGCCCGATTGCCCGAACAGATGCGCCACGCGCGGCGTGACACCGCCCGCCAGCACCAGCGCCGTGCCGCCCTGCGCCAGCGCAATATCACCCGCCACAGCGCCGAGCGAGAGCAGCCAGCGATCGAGCGCGGCCTGCGCCAGCCTGTCCTCGCCGGCAATCGCACTGGCCCACAGCGCGCTGTCATCCTGCGGGGAGACCGCCTTGCCTTCGATGGCGGCGAGTGCGCCGCGGATCGCGGCAAGACCGGGGCCGGAAACGACGCGCTCCACCGAAACGCGGCG
>DITZ01000089.1:261-3806 GCA_002422985.1 Sphingomonadales bacterium UBA6171 | reverse complement strand
GTTCGGGCAGCATTCAAATATCTTGTCGCCTTCTTCGATCCCGGTGCCCGGGGCGTGGGAAACCTGTCGTCGCAAGGCCCGGTAGCTTTTGGCCGCCACCCCTCCCTGCTTCGAAACGGGCGACCCCTCACCTCGAACCGAAAATCCTGTCCCGCCTGTGAGGGCGGAATGTTCAGGCTGATAGCGAGGCGTCTTGCCAGCCGCAACCGTTTTTCGATAGCAGGCATGAATGTATAGCATGACAGCATGTTACCGGCCACTTTTCAGCCGGATTGTGGGTGCCGCAGTAGTTTTCAGCGCTGTAACACCCACCATGGCGGCGGATGTTGCGCGCAAACCGCTCACCGATTCCCGAATCAGTGCAGCGACGGCGGGTAATGGCGTGGAAATTGCCAATAACTCCAACGAGTCAGCTGACTGGACCGCTTTGGCGGACCTGACGCTGGCGGCACCCGTTGTGCTGCGCGGGACGGTGAAGAAAGCCAAGCGGCTTTCGGGCAGGGCGGCCATGGATGTGCCGGCGGGCGAGCTGCGGATGCTGGTGGAACTGGCGCTGGCCAATGTGGTGAAGGCACCGGATCTGCTGCCGGCGGGGGCGGAATTTCTGTGGCAGGGGCGGCCGGGGGCCGATGGCAGGCCACCGCTGAAGGCCGGGCAGGATTTGCTCGCCTTTCTGGAGGGGCCGCTGCCGGGGCCGAAGCCGGAGATTGCGCAGTTCCGGCTGGTGGCACCGCAGGCGCTGCGGGGCTGGACGGCGGAGCGGGATGCAGCGGTGCGGGCGGTGCTGGCCGAGGCGCGCGACGGGCCGGGCGTGATGGTGACGGGCCAGATGGTGACGGGCGTGAGCGACGCGTTTCGCAGCGAGGGCGATGTGGCCGGGGTGTCGGAGAGCCAGTTTTTCCTGTTGCGCGCCGGCGGCCAGCCGATGACGCTGCTGGTGACGCGCGCCCCCGACGCTGCGCCGCTTGTGCGGGTGGCGACGGGCGATGTCATCGGGGCGTCGGCCGCGGCTGTGCGGCCGCGGACGCTGTTGTGGCGGGCGCTGGCCTGTGGCCTGCCGCCGGCGCTGCCGAAGCGGCTGGCAGGCGACGCGGCGCTGGCGGCGGATTATGCGCTGGCGCTGGAGCGGCTGGGGCCGTGCGGCCCGCGCGGGATTATTCCGACGACAAGGTGATGCCGACCGACTGCGCATCCGGATAGACATCGGGCTTGCGGCTGCTGATGCTGAGCGCGATGACGCCGGGGCACCGGGCGATCATGGCGAAGATTTCCTGCACCAGCGTCTCTTGCAGATTGTAGCGGCGGGCCGCGACGCATGTGAGGATGCCTTCGCGGATGAAATCATAGTTCCAGGCTTCCTCGCGCGTGTCGCTGCGCGGCCATTGGGCGAGATCGAGCGTGACATCGACCGAGATGAGCAGCCGTTGCGGGGTGCCGATCTCGAAATCATGGAAACCGATGTCGGCATCGACACAGAGATTGTGCAGATGCACGCGATGCGTGCGCGGGCGGACGTCATGATGCGCGGGCGGATGATGCGCGGCCGGAAGATGTGAGGCGGGCAGCGGAACGACGGTGGCGGATTCGATGTTGGCGGTCATCGGGTGATCATATAGGCGACATCGCGCGGAAGTGCCATGAAGCGCTGGCCGGAATCGAGCGTGAGGGTCTGGCCGGTGACGGTGGGCGTTTCGATGAGATAGCGGAGCGCGCCTACCAGGTGAGACACATCGACGCCGCGGTGCAGCGGATTGTGGACATGGGCGGCGGCGAAATTGTCGCGGCTTTGCGGGCCGGAAACCAGCGTGACCGACGGCGCGATGGCGTTCACCCGGATGNNGGTGTAGCTGAAGAAATCGGGGTTGAGCGCGCCGAGCTTGCTGTCCAGCAGGTTGACGATCAGCCCGTCGGCAGCGGCGGGCAATTGGGCGGCCAAGGCGCGGATGAGGAGCGTGGGGGCGCGCAGGTTCACGTCCATGTGGGCGGACCATTGGCTGACGCTGAAATCGGTGAGCACATCCTCGCTGAACATCGAGGCATTGTTGATGAGGAGGGTGACGGGGCCGGGGGCGGCAGCGAAGATGGTGGCGGCGCAGTCCGGGCTTGCGAGATCGGCCTTTGCGATAAGCGGCGGATGCGGGGCGGTGGCGAGATCGGCGGCCAGCGCGGCGGCTTCTGCGGTGGAGCGGTTGCAGTGGATGAGGACGCGCCAGCCGTCATGCGCGAGGGCGCGGACAAAGGCGGCGCCGATGCGTCTGGCACCGCCGGTGACGATGGCGGTGGGCGGGTGGCCGGGGATGATGAGCGACGCGGGGACGGGCATGGTGGGGGCTTTATAGGGGGTGAGGCGTTGCCTCGCCAAGTCTTTGGCCGCTATCGTGGCGGGATGACAGTTGTTTCTGCACAAAATGGTGGCGCGGCCGCCAACCCCGCAGCCAATCCCGCAGCAGCCAATCCCGCAACGGAGAATCTGGCTTTGCTGGGGGGCGACATCAGCGACCTGCCGGCGCAGGCGAAGGATCTGACGCGCGAACTATATCACTGGCTGGCAACCGACAGCCTGGGCGCGCTGATGGGCGCTGCTGTGGGGGTGGCGCTCTATTTCCTGCTGGTGCTGCTGCGCGGACAGGCACGGCGGCGGCTGTCGCGCAAGGCGACATTCGGAAGCTGGAGCTGGGTGCTGCTGAAGGTGGTGGCGCGGACCCGCAGCGCATTTCTGATGGTGGTGTCGGCGCGGGTGGTGGCATTGCTGTTCAACGCGCCGGAAAGCTGGGTGCGCGTTATCGGCTTTTTCTTCACCATCGCGATGGCGGTGCAGGCGGCCTTCTGGGTGCGCGAGCTGATGATTTCGCTGGTGGAGCGGCGCGCGCAGGAATCGGCCGATGAGCATGGCGCCATCAGCTCGGCCGTGGGGGTGCTGACGGTTATCATCAATGTGGTGGTGTGGGCGATTACCGCCGTCATCCTGCTGGATAATCTGGGGGTGAATGTTACCGGGCTGGTCGCCGGTCTGGGGATTGGCGGTATCGCCATTGGCCTGGCGGCGCAGGGGATATTTTCGGACCTGTTTGCTGCGCTCGCCATCCTGATGGACCAGCCGTTTCGCAAGGGTGAGGTCATCCAGATCGGCGGGCCGCAGGGCGTGGTGGGAACGGTGGAGCATATCGGGCTGAAATCGACGCGGCTCAGGGCGCTTTCGGGCGAGATGGTGATCATGTCCAACGCCAACATATTGAACCAGCAGGTGAATAATATGGCGAACTATACGGAGCGGCGGGTCGTGCTGCTCCTGTCCGTCATTTATCAGACGCCGGTGGCGGTGCTGGAGACGCTGCCGGCGGTGTTGGAGGCCATTGTGCGCGGCGTGGCAAAGACGGAATTTTCGCGCGCGCACCTGGTGGAATTCTCGCCTTCGGCCATTGATTTCGAGCTGGTGTTTCTGGTGAAGGATGTCGATCTGGTGCCGATGTTCGATGCGCGCGAGCAGGTGGCGCTGGGCATCATACGGCGGTTTGAGGAGCTGGGCGTGCAGTTCGCCTTCCCGG
>DITZ01000089.1:0-130 GCA_002422985.1 Sphingomonadales bacterium UBA6171 | reverse complement strand
CGGTGGCGGATTATTTGCTGATGTCTGGCGCGGATCTGGGAGTGTCGGACTGGATAGAAGTGACGCAGGCGAAAATCGACCAGTTTGCCGAGACGACGGGTGACGATCAGTTCATCCATGTGAACCCGGA
>DITZ01000055.1:261-20027 GCA_002422985.1 Sphingomonadales bacterium UBA6171 | reverse complement strand
CGGGCCGCAGCTTTCCCTCGCGCCGCCCGCTGGCGCAATTGGACCGCATCGTGATCAGCGAGGGGCTGACCGTCGAGGATGCAGGGGTGCATCACAGCGCGCTTGCGGCGGTGGGTTCGGACCATTTGCCGGTCTGGGCGAATTTGCGCCTGCCTTGAATTTGCGCACTCCGTTCTGCCTAAAAATTAGGCAACGGGCAAATGTTGCACAAGATTCGAGCGTACTTGTCCGCTGGGTGACCTGTTTGATCCGCGTAAACATCTGATTCCGTAAAAACGCGTGTTTGGCACGCCCCTTGCTTATCCATCCTTGCCGGCGGGTCGTCCGGCGAGAATGGTCGCGAAAGGGGGCGTGAATGAAGTTCATCATAGCCATCATCANNAGCCGTTCAAGCTCGATGAAGTGCGTGAAGCACTGTCGGCGCTGGGCGTTGCTGGAATGACGGTGTCTGAGGTCAAGGGTTTTGGTCGGCAAAAGGGCCAGACCGAGATTTACCGCGGCGCTGAATATTCCACCAATATGCTTCCGAAGGTGAAGATCGAAATCGCCGCCAGCGATGATCTTGCGCCGCAGATCGTGGAAACGATCCAGCATGCAGCCAGCACCGAAGCCATTGGTGACGGCAAAGTGTTCGTGCTCGACCTCGCGTCGGCAACGCGCATCCGCACCGGCGAAACCGGGGACACCGCGCTTTGAGCGCGCTTTCCAATTCCGACCTTAGGGGAACCAACATGATCCGTAAGATGATCGGTGGCTTGGCTGGAACGGGCGCTTCGCTCTTCGCCGCAACAGCTGCCGTTGCACAGGATGGGCCGATCAAGGCACCAACCGTTGAACAAATGGCCGGCATGGTCGACAAGGGCGATACGACCTGGATGCTCATCAGCTCCGCGCTCGTCCTGATGATGAGCGTACCTGCTCTCGCCCTTTTCTACGGCGGCCTTGTCCGCACCAAGAACATGTTGTCGGTGCTCACGCAGATTCTGGCGGTCGCCTCGCTCGCCATGATCCTCTGGGTCGTCGCCGGCTATGGCCTCTCCTTCGGCGGGGACTGGAACCAGTTCCTCTCCACCGGCAAATTCTTCCTGGCCGGCGTAAATGGCGACAGCAATGTGGCCACCTTCACCGATGGCGTCGTCATCCCGGAATTCGTCTTCATCGCCTTCCAGATGACCTTCTCGGCCATCACCGTCGCGCTCGTCGTGGGCGGTCTGGTGGAGCGGATGAAATTTTCCGCGCTGATGGTGTTCGCCATCGTCTGGCTGTTCATCGTCTATTATCCGATCGCGCACATGGTCTGGTATCTGGGCGGCACCGACGAAGCGACCGGCCTGATCTTCGGCTGGGGCGCGCTGGACTTCGCCGGCGGNNGGCTGGTTCGGCTTCAACGCCGGCTCCGCGCTTGAAGCCAACGGCTCGGCCGGTCTTGCCCTCATCAACACCTTCACCGCGACGGCCGCCGGCGTCCTCTTCTGGATGCTGACGGAAAAGCTGCTCGGCCACTCCGGCTCGATGCTGGGTGCCTGCTCCGGTGCGATTGCCGGCCTGGTGGCGGTAACGCCGGCGGCCGGTAACTCCGGTCCGTTCGGTGCCATCCTGCTCGGCGCGATTGCCGCTGTGCTGGCCTGCCTGTTCGTGATGAAGGTGAAGCCGAAGCTGGGCTTTGACGACTCGCTCGATGTGTTCGGCATCCATGGCGTGGGTGGCATCGTCGGCTCCATCGGCACCGCTGTCACCATGCTCGCGGTTCTCGGCGGCCCGGCCGGCGACGATTATGTGCTGATGGACCAGCTGTGGATCCAGGTGAAATCGGTACTGGTTGCCATCGTCTGGGCTGGCGTCGGCTCGGCCATCGCCTTCTCCATCGCCAAGGCCATCACCGGTGGCCGTGTCTCCCCCGAAATCGAGCGCGAAGGCCTCGACCTCGGCGAGCATGGCGAACGGGCCTACAATATGTAATTGATATTGCGGGGGAAGCATTGCCTCCCCCCGCCCAAATCTTCCTCCCCAAGGAACCAACCTGGTCCGGCAGAGCAATCTGCCGGACCATTTTTGTCAGACCATGGCCGGCTGCCGCTATCGGGCGGCCGCTGTCCGGCCGCTGCGCAGACAGAAAAGCCCGGCGCACCCATCGGTGGCCGGGCCGGTTTCATGTCCGCCGGCTGATCAGCGCGGGCGGGGCAGGTTCGGACCGAAGGGGCGCGGCGGGCCGGTCGGCCGATCGCGGCGCGGCATCTGCGCCTGATAGGCCACCAGACAATGATCGCTGCAATAGGGGAAGCCGGGGTTCACCGGCTTGCCGCAAAAATGGAAACCCGGTTCGTCCGGGTGGCCGATGGGCCAGCGGCAGATCCGGTCGTTGAGGTCGAGCAGCGTGACCTTGCCGCCCTTGGCACCCTTGGCGGAAACCGGGGCCAGGCGCGGCGGTGCCATGCGCGGCTGCGGCTCAGCCTCCACCGGGGGCCGGGCGACGGGGGCCTTGGCGGGCCGCGCCATTGCCGGTGCCGCGGCGGGCACCGGTGCCGCAGCGAGAGCGGGGGCTTCCGCCGGGGTTTCCGCAGCCTTTGCCGGCCGGGCGGGCTTTTCCTCCCTGGGCGCGGCTTTTGCAGCCCTGGCCGCCGGCTTGGCGTCGCCATTTTTGCCGTCTGCGGCCTTCAGCGGCGACGGGCGCGACGACAGGCCCAGCCGATGCGCCTTGCCGATAACGGCGTTGCGGGTAAGGCCCTCGCCCAGCAGTTCGGCGATCTGGCTTGCAGACCGTCCTTCATCCCAATATTGCGTCAGAAGCTGAATTCGCTCATCGGTCCATGCCATGCAGATTCCATTCCATCATTCCGTCGCCGGTTTTCCCGGCCTTCATCCCGCCTGCCCCGGCCTTAACCCCGCCTGTCGGGCGGACGCATCATGCTAGCCCCGGAAAGCCATCACGAACCGCGGGCCGCGCGCTTTCCGGAGCCGGGCGTGCCGGTCATCACGGGGGTGAACTGGCGGGGGCTCAAGACCCTCTATTTGAAGGAAGTGCGCCGTTTCTTCAAGGTGCAGTTGCAAACGGTGTGGGCACCGGCGATTACCACCTTGATGTTCCTCGCCATTTTCACGCTGGCGCTTGGTCCGGTGAAGCCCGATGTGCTGGGCGTGCCCTATTCGGCCTTTCTGGCGCCCGGCCTCATCATCATGGGGATGGTGCAGAACAGCTTCCAGAACAGCATGTCGTCGCTGCTGATTGCCAAGATGCAGGGCACGATCGTTGATGTGCTGATGCCGCCGCTGTCGCATGGCGAAGTGCTGGCAAGCTATATTGCCGGGGCGGTAACACGGGCCTGGTTGGTGGGCATCGCCATCTGGATCGCCATGCTGCTGTGGCCCGGCGTGCACGTCGGCATGAACAATCCGCTGATGGTGCTGCTGTTCGGCACGATGGGCGCGCTGCTGCTGGCGCTGATCGGCGTTGTTGCCGGCATCTGGGCCGACAAGTTCGATCATGGCGCGGCGGTCAGCAATTTCGTCATCCAGCCGTTAACGCTGCTGTCGGGCACCTTCTATGCCATCGAGACGCTGCCGCCGGGGGTGCAGACCCTGTCGCGCTTCAACCCCTTTTTCTATATGATCGACGGGTTTCGCGCCGGTTTCATCGGCACGGCAGAGGCCAGGCCGCTGCTGGGGCTGGCCATTGTGGGCGGGCTTTCGGTGCTGCTCTGGGCGCTGGCCTATGCGCTGCTCAAATCGGGGTGGAAATTGCGCGCCTGAGTCTGTAATTGGGCCTCCGATGGAATGAGGCGGCCGGCATGGGGCGGGCCGCCTTTTCTGTTTCACCGCCTCCTGCCGGATGAGTCCCGGCGGGCGGCACAGGCAATTGTCGTGAGGTTGAGATGGTGATTTCCCCGGTCATGCCCGTTTACGGTCGCTGCGACGTTGCGCCCGTGCGTGGCGAAGGCTGCTATCTGTTTGATGCAGCCGGAAATCGCTGGCTCGATTTCGCCAGCGGCATTGCCGTCAACCTGCTGGGCCACGGCCACCCGCATCTGGTGTCCGCCATTCAGAAGCAGGCCGGCACGCTGATGCATGTGTCGAACCTTTATGGCTCGCCGCAGCAGCTGGAGATTGCCACGCGCCTGACCGAGCTGACCTTTGCCGACACTGTGTTCTTCACCAACAGCGGGGTGGAGGCGGTGGAATGCGCCGTGAAAACCGCGCGCGCCTATCATTATGCCACGGGCAATCCGCAGAAATACCGGCTGCTCAGCTTCTCCAACGCCTTTCACGGGCGGACGCTGGCGGCGATTTCGGCGACCAATCAGGACAAGATGCGCAAGGGCTTCGAGCCGCTGCCGGACTGGTTTGACGTGCTGCCCTTCAACGATCTGGCAGCCGCCGAAGCCGCGATTGACGACAGCATCGGCGGCTTTCTGGTGGAGCCGATTCAGGGCGAGGGTGGCGTCAATATGGCGACGCCGGCATTCCTGCGCGGCCTGCGGGCGCTGGCCGACAAGCATGGGCTGATGCTGATCCTGGACGAGGTGCAGACCGGCGTTGGCCGCACCGGCACGCTGTTTGCGCATGAGCAATATGGCATCACCCCCGACATCATGGCGATTGCCAAGGGCATCGGCGGCGGATTCCCGGTGGGTGCCTGCCTTGCAACCGAAAAGGCGGCCACCGGCATGGTTGTCGGCACGCATGGCTCCACCTATGGCGGCAATCCGCTGGCGATGGCGGCGTGCGGCGCCGTGCTGGATGTGGTGGCGAACGAACAGTTTCTGGCCGAGGTGCGGGAAAAGTCCGCCCGGCTGCGCGCGGCGCTGGAGCAGATGATTCCGAACCATGACATTTTCCACTCCCTGCGCGGCGTGGGGATGTTGCTGGGCCTGAAGCTGAACGGCGACAGCCGCGCCTTTGTGGCGCATGCGCGCAAACATGGCCTGCTCACCGTGCCGGCCGGGGACAATGTGGTGCGCATCCTGCCGCCGCTGATCGTGGGCGAGGCGGAAATCCGCGAGGGCGTGGAGCGGCTGTCGGCCGCCGCCGCCTCTTTCCCGATGCCGGAGGCCGCATGAGCGCGCTGGCGACGCCCCGCCATCTCCTGAACCTGTCCGATCTTGGCGCGGCCGGGCTGCGGCGGGTGATGGATCATGCCCATGCCCGCAAGGCCGACCGCGCCGGGCTGCCGCAGGGCATGGCCGACAGTGACGCGCCGCTTGCAGGCCATGTGCTGGCGGCGATCTTCGAAAAGCCCTCCACCCGCACGCGGGTGAGCTTTGAAATCGCCATGCGCCAGCTGGGCGGTTCGGCCATCACGCTGGCCGCCGGCGACATGCAGCTGGGGCGTGGAGAGACGATTGCCGATACGGCGCGCGTGCTCTCCGGCTTTGTCGATGCGGTGATGATCCGCGCCAATCGCCATGCGGATCTGGAAAGCTTCGCCGCGGCGGCCAGCGTGCCGCTGGTGAACGGCCTTTCGGAACGGTCGCACCCCTGCCAGATCGTCGCTGACCTCATCACGGCGGAAGAATGGCTGGGCCGGCCGGTGAGCGAGATGCGCTGGGCCTGGCTGGGCGACGGCAATAATGTCTGCAACTCGATTATCGAGGCGGCCGGACTGCTGGACTTCCCCCTCTGCATCGCCCACCCGGAGGGTTTCGCACCGGACGCGGCCTTTCTGGCCGATGCGCGGGCGCGCGGCGGCGATATCCGCGTGGGGGCCGATGCCGATGCGGCTGTGGCCGGGGCGGATGTGATCGTCACCGACACCTGGGTTTCGATGGGGCAGGATGACAGCGCCGATCGCAAATCCGCCTTCCTGCCCTATCAGGTGGATGGCGCGCGCATGGCGGCGGCCGCTTCCGATGCCATCTTCCTCCACTGCCTGCCGGCCCATCGGGGCGAAGAAGTGACCGACGCGGTGCTGGACGGCCCGCGCTCGGCGGCGTGGGACGAGGCGGCCAACCGCGTGCATGCGCAAAAGGCACTGCTGCTGTGGGCGCTGGGACGGCTGGGCTGATGGCGGCGGCCAACGACCGGCTGCTGGGTTTCATGCTGCCGGGCCGCAGCGCGCGCGGGCGCATCGTGCGGCTGGGACCGGTGCTGGATTCCATCCTGTCGGCCCATGCCTATCCGGCGGCCATTGCCCGGCTGCTGGCAGAGGCACTGCTGCTGGCGGCCATGACCGGCGATCTGCTGCGACCGGACGATGGCCAGCTGACGATACAGGCACGCGGCAGCGGCGGGCCGCTGACGCTGCTGGTGGCGGACTGGCGCGACGGCGAATTGCGCGGCTATGCCCAGCAGGATCTGGACCGCCGCCGCGCCATGCCGGACGGGGACATGCGCCCCGGCCTCGAACGCCTGTTCGGCGCGGGCTATCTGGCCATCACGCTGGAACAGACGCTCGTTTCCGAACGCTATCAGGGGATTGTGGCGCTGGGCGAGACCTGCCTTGAGGAATCGGCGGAGCATTATTTCAACAGCTCCGAACAGGTGCCGACGCTGGTGCGGCTGGCGGCGGCCCCCGGCCCCGATGGCCGATGGCTGGCCGGCGGCTTTCTGGTGCAGCAGCTTTCGCGCGCCGAACGGGATGGGCCGCGCCTGCATGTGGAGGCCGGCGGCGAGGATTGGGCGCATGTGCGGGCGCTGGCCGCGACGCTGAAGCCCGATGAGCTGCTGGACCCGGCGCTCAGCGACGAGGAACTGCTGTGGCGGCTGTTCAACGAGGATGAGGTGCGGGTGCTGCCCGCCCGCGCCCTGTCGCGCGGCTGCCGCTGCAACGCGGCGCATATCCGCACCGTGCTGGAACAATTCCCGGAAGATGAGCGCGCCGACATGCGCAACGCCGACGGGGTGATCTCGGTCGATTGCGAATTCTGCTCGCGCCAGTTCCTGATGCGGGTTTGACGGCTGGACCTGGCCGGCGCGCTGCATCATTGTGCAGCGTGATGAAACATCTTGCCCTGCTTCTGTTGCTGGCGCCGGCGGCGCTTTCGGCCCCTGCGCCGGCGGCGCTTTCGGACCCTGCGCCGGCGGCGCTGGCAGCTTCCGCGCTGTCGGACTTTCGCGCCGGCAGCTGGCAGGTCGCGCCCTTGGGCGGCGGCGCGACGCGCAGCCTCTGCCTTGGCAGTGCAGACGCCCTGCTGCTGGGCGCCCGCCCGCCCGGCCAGTGCAGCATCACGCCGATCAGCAGCGACGCGGATTCAACCGTGGTGACCTGGCGATGCGCCGGCGGTGCGTCCGGCCGCACCGCCCTGCGGCGCGACAGTGCCGGCGTCTATACGCTGCACATCCAGGGCATTGATGCCGGCCTGCCATTCGCCGAACATGCGGAATGGCGACGGCTGGGGGCCTGTTAGCCGAAATCCAGATCGCCCCACGCCGGTTCGTGCAGATAGGGTGCGATATCCACATCCTCCAGCCGCGCGGGCTGCCATTTCGGCATCCGGTCCTTGTCGATCAGTTGCGCGCGCACGCCTTCGTAGAAATCCGTGCCGCCCTTGATGGCGGAGACGATGCGATATTCCAGCTTCAGCGCCGTTTCGATGGTGGCACCGGCCCCGGCCCGCAGCGTGTGCAGCGCCAGTTTCGTGGAGGTGGGGGACATGGCGCGGATGGCGGCCGCCTGCGCCATCGCCCAGTCGTCGCCCTCGTCCAGCGAGGCGAGGATGGCGGCCACATCGTCATGCGCGAAATGATAGTCGATGCCGTCCCGCAGCGCCGGAATCGTCAGATCATCGGGCATGGTGTGAAAAGTGTTGAGGATATGCGCCACCGTTTCATCCGCATTGGCCAGCCGCTCGATCAGCAGCGGCAGCTCGGCGGACGGCACATGATGGGTGCAATAGCCGATCGCCACCGCATCCGCGCCCTTCACCCGCGCACCGGTGAGCGCCAGCCAGGTGCCCAGCTCGCCGGGAAAGCGCGGCAGCGCATGGCTGGCACCAACGTCGGGAATAAGGCCGATGCCGGTTTCGGGCATGGCAAAAACCGTCCGCTCCGTCGCCACGCGGAATGGCGCATGGATGGAAATGCCCACCCCGCCGCCCATGGCGATGCCATCCACCAGCGGGATGATCGGCTTGGGATAATAAGCGATGGCCTGGTTGAGGCGATATTCGTCGTGGAAAAACTCCTCCCACGCCGCTGAGCCGGCCCGCCCGGCGGCATGCAGCCCCATCACATCGCCGCCGGCGCAAAAGGCCCTGCCCCCGGCGGCCTGCACCACAATCAGCTCGACGGCCGGTTCCAGCGCCCAGTCCTGCATCTGACGGTGCATGGCCACGCACATGGCGCGGTTCAGCGCATTCAGCGCCGCCGGGCGGTTGAGCGTTACCAGTCCCGCCCTGCCGCTGCGCGAAAAAAGGATGTCGTCGTTCATCCGTTGGTCTCCACATAATGGCCCGGTCCCTCCATCTCCACCAGCATCATGCTGGCGGACATGCGGGCGAGCAGCTTGCCGCTTTCGTCGGTCAGGTCGGCCTCCGCAAAGCTGATGGTGCGGCCCATCTTCAGCACGCGGCCCTCGCAGAAGATAGTGCTGCCCATGCGTGCGGGGCCAAGAAAGCTGACCTTGAACTCGATGGTGGGCACCGCAACGCGCCGGCCGGCCTTCACGATAACCGCCGTGGCGGCGGCATCGTCCAGCGCGGTGGTGATGATGCCGCCCTGCAGATTGCCCATCGGATTGCAGAATCCTGCGTCCACCACCATGCGATAGCGGGTAAATCCCGTGGCGCTGTCCAGCGCCTCCAGCTCCATGCCCAGCAGCGCCGTGGTGGCGGCCTTGCGGCCCCGCATACGTTCCAGCAGCGCGGCATCATCGGTTTCCATTATAATCCTTCCACTATGTCCAGCCCAAAAGCGTGCAGCGCCGGGCGGAGCGGTGCAAGCTGCGCTATTCCAGCGGTGAAGATGGCGCGGCCGGGCGGTGGCCTGTCGGGCCAGACGTCGCCCTGCAACAGACAGGCGCAGCGCCGCGCAATGCCGGCCGCGCCATCCACAAAACGGAGCGGGAAGGGTGCGGCGGCCGCCAGCTCGTCGGCCACCAGCGGGAAATGGGTGCAGGCCAGCACCACATGATCCATCCGCTCGCCGCCCGGCTGGCGCACCAGCCCCAGAATGGCATCGCGGAAAATCGCCGGGTCGGGCGTTTCGCCGCGCAGCTTCGCCTCCGCCGCCGCCACCAGCGCGGCCGAGCCATGGCGGAGCACGGTGCAGTCAGCGGCAAAACGCCGCGACAGATCATCGACATAGGGCTGGCGCACGGTCGCCTCTGTGCCCAGCACGCCAATCACCCGGCTATGGCTGGCCGCCGCGGCGGGCTTGATGGCGGGCACGGTGCCGACAATCGGCACACCCAGCACCGGCCGCACATGGTTGAGCGCGATGGTGGAAGCGGTGTTGCAGGCGATCACCGCCAGGCGCGGCTTCAGCCGCTCTGTCAGCCGGCCCAGCAGCCCGGCGACGCGGGCGGAAATCTCCGCCTCGCTTTTGGTGCCATAGGGAAAGCCGGCGGAATCGGCACAATAGACCATCGGCGCCTGCGGCAGCGCCGCCCGCACCGCGCGCAGGATCGTCAACCCGCCGACGCCCGAATCCAGCAGCAGGATCGGCCCGCCCGCCCGCGCCCCGTCACTCACGTCACACAATCCGTTCCTTCACATAACGGCCGGGCGCATTCTCGATCGCCGCAAAGCCTTTCGCCGTGCCTGGCACGCGCGCCTTCACCTTCGCGCCGGATTGCGGCTCCAGCCAATTGATCCAGTCCGGCCACCAGCTTCCCTTCACCTCGGTTGCCGCCGCGCGGAAAGCCTCCAGCGTGTCGGGTGTTTTCATCCCGTCCGGCAGAATCCAGTGCTGATATTTGCCGGCGGACGGCGGGTTCACCACGCCGGCGATATGGCCGGAGCCGGCCAGCATGAAACGGCAGGGGCCGGAAAAAGCGCGCGTCAGCTTGAAGGCGCTTTCGGGCGGCGCGATATGATCCTCTTTTCCGGCCTGGAAATAGCTGGGCGTCGTCACCCGCTTCAGATCGATGGGGGTGCCGTCCACGCTGATGGCGCCGGGAATCATCAGCAGATTGTCGCGATAGAGATCGCGGATATAGGCCTTGTGCCACTTCGCCGGCACATTGGTGACGTCCGAGTTCCAGTAGAGCAGATCGAAGGGAATATAATCCTTCCCCTTCAGATAGTTGTTAACAACATAGCTCCACATCAGATCGGTCGGGCGCAGCAGGTTGAAGGTCGCGGCCAGATAGCGCCCGTCGGTATAGCCCGTTGCGGCCGACAGGCTTTCGATCGTGTCGAGCATCTGGTCGTTGCAGAAGTTCAGCAGCTCGCCTGCTTCGGCGAAATCCACCTGTGCGGTGAAATAGGTGGCGCTGTTCACCTTGGCTTCCTCGCCGCGCGCGGCAAGCCAGGCGAGCGTGATGGCCAGCGTCGTGCCGGCCACGCAATAGCCGATGGCGTTGACGGACGGCGCACCCGTTGCGGCGCGCACCTGATCGATGGCGTTCGCCATCCCCTCGATCACATAATGGTCGAGCGTCACGTCCGCCAGCGCGGCGGAACCCTGCGCCCAGCTGACGACAAACACCGACTGCCCCTGATCCACCGCCCAGCGGATGAAGCTCTTCTGCGGCGTCAGGTCCAATATGTAGAATTTGTTGATCCAGGGCGGGAAGATCAGCAGCGGAATGTCTGACACTTCCCTGGTCGTCGGCGCATAATGGATCAGCTGGAACAGCCGGTTTTCATAGACGACCTTGCCCGGCGTTGCGGCCACGTTGCGGCCGACTTCAAACGCGCTTTCGTCCGTCATCGTCATCTTGCCGCGCTTCATGTCGTCCAGCAGATGTTGCAGGCCGGTGAGCAGGCTTTCGCCGTTGCTGGCGCGCGCGGCCTCCATCACTTCCGGGTTGAGCGCCGCGAAATTGGCGGGGCTCATCGCGTCGATGAACTGTTTGGCCTGGAAGGCGAGCTTCTTGCGCTCCTCCTCCGGCAGGCCGCTGAACACGCCCAGCCCCTCATTCACATAATGGCTGGCGAGCAGATAGGATTTGCGCACCATGTCATAGACGGGTGCGGCCCCCCAGGCCGCGTCCCCAAAACGCCGGTCCGCCTTTTGCACGGCGGCGGGCAATGTGTCGGTGCTGCCCGTCATCATGCTGGCCCACAGCTTGATGGAATCGGCCCAGTAATCGGCGGAAACGGCGGCGACCTTCGCGGCATCGGCATGGGTGAAAGCCTGCGCCAACTCGCCCCAGAGGCCGGTAAGCTGTGCTGCGGGGTTCATCGCGGCGAGCGCGGCGGGCGGTGCACCGTTTGAGGCCGGGCTGGCGGCAGACGACCAATATTCCAGCATCATCTGATGGGCCTTGCCGGTAACCACCTGAAACTGTTCAAAGGCTTCCAGCGGGTCCCGCTGGTCGGCGTTTGGGCTGCTGCTGCTTGTCCTGCCCTGGGTCATTGCGCTCCTCCCTCTGGCCAATCAGTGCCGCAAGCGTCCGCACGGGGCAAGAGCGCGCGATGCGGCTTTGCGGATATGCTTGGAAATGCAGCAATTCGGGCATAGAATGGCTGTGCCGAACGGGGATTCGGTAATATTCTGGAGCCACATATGTTCAAGACCTCGCTCGGCCTCGTCACGCTTGCCGCCACGGCAGCGCTCGCCTTTGCGGCACCGGCCCTCGCGCAGAAGCCGGCCCCGGTTCATGCCGATTCCGGCCTGCCTTTCTGCTCGGCCAGCGTGAAAGACCGCTGCATCCAGAAGGTGGACCTGAGGCGCGAAGGCAAGCCGACCACCGCCAAGGCCGGTTGAACCACCGGCTGAAACAGCGGCGGGTGAGCGATGGCCCGCCCGCCCTGTTATCATTTCCGCGCTCGCATTTCCGGCTGTGATGGGCCAAGAGCGGTGCGCCGGCTGATGCCGGCCCGATCGCCTGTGTCCACCCTCATTCGTAACGGGAAAGCCTGATGTCCGAAGATTTCTATCGCATCCGCCGACTGCCACCCTATATCATCGCCGAAGTGAACGCGATGCGGGCGGCAGCACGCGCGGCAGGCGAGGATATCATCGACCTGGGCATGGGCAATCCCGATCTGCCGCCGCCGCCGCATGTGATCGAAAAACTGTGCGAAGTGGCGATGAAGCCCGATGCGCACGGCTATTCCGCCTCCAAGGGTATTCCGGGGCTGCGCCGCGCGCAGGCCAATTATTATGGCCGACGCTTCGGAGTCGAGGTCGATCCCGAAACCGAAGTGGTTGTCACCATGGGGTCGAAGGAAGGGCTGGCGAGCCTTGCCACCGCCATCACCGCGCCGGGTGATGTGGTGCTGGCACCCAATCCCAGCTACCCTATCCACACCTTCGGCTTCATCATCGCCGGTGCCACCATCCGCGCCGTGCCGACCACGCCGGACGAAGCCTATTTCCAAAGCCTTGAGCGCGCGATGCGATTCACCGTGCCGCGCCCTTCGGTGCTGGTGGTGAACTATCCGTCCAATCCCACGGCCGAGACGGTCGATCTGGCCTTTTATGAACGGCTGGTCGCCTGGGCGCGCGACAACAAGGTGTGGATAGTGTCGGACCTCGCCTATTCCGAACTTTATTTCGACGGCCAGCCCACACCTTCCATCCTGCAGGTGAAGGGGGCGAAGGATATCGCCATCGAATTCACCTCGCTGTCGAAAACCTATTCGATGGCCGGCTGGCGCATCGGTTTCGCGGTGGGCAACAAGAAGCTGATCGCGGCGATGACGCGGGTGAAATCCTATCTCGATTATGGCGCCTTCACGCCGGTGCAGGCCGCGGCCTGTGCGGCATTGAATGGCCCGCAGGATATTGTGGCGGCGAACCGCCAGCTTTATCACAGGCGCCGCGATGTGCTGGTGGAGAGTTTTGGCCGCGCGGGGTGGGACATTCCCTCTCCACGCGCCTCCATGTTTGCCTGGGCGCCGCTGCCGCCTGCGCTCAACCATCTGGGAAGCCTTGAGTTTTCCAAGCAGTTGCTGACCCATGCCGGCGTCGCGGTGGCGCCCGGCGTCGGCTATGGCGAGGAGGGCGAGGGTTTCGTCCGCATCGCCATGGTGGAAAATGAGCAGCGCCTGCGCCAGGCTGCGCGCAACGTGCGGAAATATCTTGCCTCCATGGGCGTGAACACCCCGGCCCAATCGGGTTGATTCCGGCCGGTTGATTCAGGCGATGTCCGGCCCTTGCCCGCGCTGTGCGGCTTCGCCATAGCGTCGCAGGCCAGTGCGGGGCGAAGCCACGCATGACAGGTAAAGGCGGGGCGAAGCCACGCATGACAGGTAAAGGTGGGGCGAAGCCACGCAGGGTAAACAAGTGCGGGGCGAAGCCACGCATCGTAACAAGGGCGGGGCGAAGCCACGCATCTTAAACAAGGGCGGAAACGCCATAGACGCAGGTAAGGAGACGCTCTTGGTTGCGCCGCTCAGGATCGGATTGGCAGGGCTGGGCACGGTGGGCGGGGGCGTCATCCAGTTGCTTGATGTAAATGCCGCGCTGGTCGCCCGCCGCGCCGGCCGTCCCATCATTGTCAGCGCCGTTTCCGCGCGTGACCGGTCGCGCGATCGTGGTATCGATCTCAGCCGCTTCCGCTGGGAGGATGACGCCACACGGCTGGCCGCGGCCGATGATGTGGATGTGGTGGTGGAATTGGTCGGCGGTGCCGATGGCCCGGCGCTCACGCTGGCCCGCGCGACGCTTGCCGCGCACAAGCCGTTCGTTACCGCCAACAAGGCGATGCTGGCGCATCATGGCCTGCTGCTGGCGGAACTGGCCGAAGCCTCCTCCACGCCGCTGAAGTTTGAAGCGGCGGTCGCGGGCGGCATCCCGGTCATCAAGGGCCTGCGCGAAGGGGCGGCCGCCAATGCGCTGTCTGGCGTCTATGGCATTTTGAACGGCACCTGCAATTATATCCTGACCCGCATGGAGAAGGAGGGGCTGGAGTTTTCCGCCGTGCTGGCCGACGCGCAGGCGCTGGGCTTTGCGGAAGCCGACCCCAGCTTCGACATCGATGGCGTGGACGCCGCGCACAAACTCACCATCCTGGCGAGCCTTGCCTTTGGCAGCCGCCCCGATTTCGGCGCCGTCGGCATCAGCGGCATCCGGGCGCTCCGGCTGGTGGACATCCGCCAGGCCGCCAGCATGGGCTATCGCGTGCGGCTGGTGGGCATGGCGGAGCAGACGGGCGACAGGCTGCTGCAACGCGTCCACCCGGCGCTGGTGCCGATGAGCCACCCGCTGGCGGCCGTGGAAGGCCCGCTCAACGCCGTGGTGGCAGAGGGCAATTTCGTCGGCCGGCTGTTCTTCATGGGGCGCGGTGCCGGTGCTGGCCCCACCGCCAGCGCCGTGGTGGCAGACCTGATCGACATCGCGCGCGGAGAAGCCGGCCCGGCCTTTGCCATGCCGGTCGATGCGCTCGCCACCTTTGCGCCGGCGGACCCCTCCAGCCAGCAGGGCCGCTATTATCTGCGGCTCGCCGTGGCGGACCGTCCGGGCGTGCTGGCCGAACTCACCGCCATCCTGCGCGATTGCGGCGTTTCGATCGAGGCGCTGCAACAGCCCAGCCCCGGTGACGACGGCACCGCCATCGTCACCATCGTCACGCACGCCACGGCCGAACGCGCCGTCAACGCTGCGGCCACCGCCATGGCCGCGCTCGATTCCAGTCTCGACGACCCCCTCATCATGCCCATTCTGGGCCAGGAAGGATGATTATGACCGACGTGAAGCCGCTCGCTCCCTCGCAGGTTCTCGACCGTGTTCTGGTGCTCGAAATGGTGCGGGTGACGGAATATGCCGCCATCGCCGCATCGCGCCTTGTGGGCCGGGGCGACGAGAAAGCCGCCGACGCCGCCGCCGTTGAAGCCATGCGCGACGCGCTCAACAAGCTGGCCTTCGATGGCACCGTGGTTATCGGCGAGGGCGAGCGCGACGAAGCGCCGATGCTTTATATCGGCGAAAAGGTCGGCTCCGCCCAGGGCACCGGCCCGAAGATCGACATCGCGCTCGATCCGCTGGAAGGCACGACCATCACCGCCAAGGCCGGCCCCAATGCACTCGCCGTGCTGGCCATCGCCGAAGAAGGCGGGCTGCTGAACGCCCCCGACACCTATATGGAGAAGCTGGCCGTCGGCCCCGGCTACCCGGCCGGCATCGTCAGCCTGGACAAGACCCCCACCGAGAATATCAGGGCGGTCGCCGCCTTCAAGGGTGTCGAACCCGGCGACATCATCGCCTGCGTGCTCGATCGCCCGCGCCATGAAGCGCTCATCAAGGAATTGCGCGGGCTGGGCTGCGGCATTCACCTGATCCCCGATGGCGATGTGGCCGGCGTGATCGCCGTTACCAACCCCGACACCACCATCGACATCTATATGGGCAGCGGCGGCGCGCCCGAAGGCGTGCTGGCAGCAGCGGCACTGCGCTGCGTCGGCGGCCAGTTTCAGGGCCGGCTGATCTTCCGCAACGAGGATGAAAAGGCCCGCGCCCGCAAACTGGGCGTCACCGATTTCGACCGCATCTATCATCTGGAGGATCTCGCCAAGGGCGATGTGATCTTCGCCGCCACTGGCGTGACCGATGGCAGCCTGCTGGAAGGCGTGCGCCGCTATAAAACCGGCCGCATCACCACCGAATCCGTCGTCATGCGCGCCTCCACCGGCACCGTGCGCCGGGTAAAGAGCGACCGGAACGGCGAACCAGGCTAAAATCCCCCACCAGCGGAGGGGGACCATGCAAAGCATGGTGGAGGGATGTCCGCGCTCCCGCCGAAGCGCCGGCACCCCTTCCTCACCCCATGCCTCCTCCCCCACCTGCGGGGGAGGAGCAATCGCTTGACAGTCAGCCCCCCCACCCGTCACCTCGCGGCCATGCCCGATCCCGTCCCGTCCGTCGCCTTGTCTGCCACCGGCCGCAGCTGGGTGTGGCGGGCGATGCCGCTGCCGCTGGGCGAGGCGGCGCGGCTTGGCATCGACGATCTGGCCGCCTCCCTCCTGCTGTCGCGCGGCTGCGCGCCGGAGGATATCGGCCGCACGCTGAAGCCAAGCCTGCGGGAATGGCTGCCCGATCCATCCATCTTTGCCGATATGGACACCAGCGCCGGCCGGCTGGCAGAGGCGGTGGAGCGCGGCGAGCGCATCATCCTGTTCGCGGATTATGATGTGGACGGCGCGACGTCCGCCGCCCTGCTGCTGCGCCAGTTGCGCGCGCTGGGCGCCAGCGTCGGCCATTATATCCCCGATCGGCTGCTGGAGGGCTATGGCCCGTCGGCCGCCGCGCTCACCGCGCTGAAGGCCGACGGCGCCGATCTGGTGGTGCTGCTGGATTGCGGCACCCAGGCCTTCGGCCCGCTGGAATCCGCCGCCGCCACCGGGCTGGACCTGCTGGTGGTCGATCACCACAAGGCCTCGCCGGCGCTGCCGCCAGCGCTGGGGCTGGTGAACCCGAACCGGCTGGATGAAAGCGCCGAGGCCGGCAGCTATGGCCATCTCTGCACGGCCGGTCTCGCCTTTCTGCTGGGCGTGGCGCTCAACCGGACGCTCCGGCAGCGCGGCTGGTTTGCAGCGCGGCCCGAACCGCGCATTGCAGACTGGCTGGACATTGTGGCGCTTGGCACGGTCGCCGATGTCGTGCCGCTCACCGGCCTCAACCGCGCCTTCGTGGCGCTGGGCCTGCGCCGCATGGCCCAGCGGCAGACGGCGGGGCTGGTGGCGCTGGCGGATCTGGCCGGCATGGAGCGCGCGCCGATTGCCGACGATCTGGGATTTCAGTTCGGCCCCCGCATCAACGCCGGCGGCCGGGTTGGGCAGGCCGATCTGGGGGTGCGGCTGCTGGCAACCGACGACCCGGCGGAGGCACAGGTGCTGGCCGCCGCGCTGGACGGCCATAATCAGGAACGGCGCGCGATAGAGGCCGCCGTGACCGCCGCCGCCATGGAACAGGCGATGACGCTGGGCGAGGTTCCCATCGCTGTTGTGGCGGGGGAGGGCTGGCATCCCGGCGTCGTCGGCATCGTGGCCGCGCGGGTGAAGGAACGGCTGCACCGCCCCGCCATCGTGCTGGCGGTGGGCGCGGATGGCGTCGCCAAGGGCAGCGGCCGGTCGGTGGAGGGGGTAGACCTGGGCGCGGCGGTGCTGGCTGCCAAGGATCGCGGCCTGCTGCTGGAGGGCGGCGGACATGCCATGGCGTGCGGCGTGACGGTGCCGGCGGGCGGTATCCCGGCGTTCAGCGCCTTCCTGTCCGACATGCTGGCCGGCGCGGTCGCCAGCGCCTCGGCCGAACGGCGGTTGTCGATCGATCTCAGCGTTGCGCCGGGCGGCGTCACCCCGGCGCTGGCGGGCGCGCTGGAGGCCGCCGCCCCCTATGGCCAGGGCTGGCCCCGCCCGCGCCTGGCCGTTGGCCCGCTGCGCATTGTGCAGGCGCGGCGAATCGGCAAGGAAGGCGATCATGTCCGCATCGTCTGCGCCAGCGCAGACGGCAGCCGCCTGGAAGCCGTCGCCTTCCGCGCCGCAGACGCCCCGCTGGGCGAATTTCTGCTCACCGCCGGGCAGCGTGCCATCTATCTGGCCGGCCGCGTGACCATCAATTCCTGGCAGGGACGCGATAAAGCCGAACTTCACCTTGACGACGCCGCCCCCGCCAGCTAATCGGCCGCCTCTCGCCAGCACGGCCCCTTCGTCTAGCGGTCCAGGACGTCGCCCTTTCACGGCGAAAACANNTTCGAGTCCCGTAGGGGTCACCACCTTCGCCTCCCAGCGAGTGCCAGAAGGTGCCATAAATGGCTGTTTTCCGTAGGTTTTCTATGGTATAGTCGTCTCACACGGAGCGGCTGGATACCACCACATATCATCGGCTTGATGGCATTTCTGATGGTAGAGCGCCGCTCCCGGTTCGGGAGATACCATCATGGGCTTGACCGCTGTTGCCATCAAAAACGCCAAGGGTCGGGACAAGCCCTACAAGCTGACCGACAGCGATGGGCTCTATCTGCTCGTTTCGCCGGGAGGCTCGCGCTGTTGGCGGATGAACTACCGCCACCTTGGCAAGCAGAAGACCCTGGCGTTCGGCGTCTGGCCCGATACCGGCCTTGCCGACGCCCGCGAGCAGCGTGACATGGCCCGCAAGGTGCTGGCGCGTGGCGACGATCCGGGCGAGCGAATCAAGCTAGACCGCATCTCTGCAACTGTGGCGGCTTCCAGCAGCTTCAAGGCGGTGGCCGACGAATGGCTAGCAAAGGTCGAGCGTGAGGGCCGATCGGCGGTGACCATGAAGAAGCTGCGTTGGCTACTCGACTTCATCAACGCTTCAATCGGCAAGCGCCCAATCGCGTCCATCTCTGCGCACGAACTGTTGGTGATGCTCCGCAAGATGGAGGGCAAAGGCTGCTACGAGACGGCCAAGCGGCTGCGCAGCACATGCAGCCAGATTTTCCGCTACGCCATCGCCACGGCGCGCGCCGAACGCGACGTTGCCGCCGACCTTCGCGGCGCGCTGATCGCGCCGAGGCCGATCCATCGTGCCGCGATTACCAGCCCTATCGAGGCGGGAGGTTTGCTCCGAGCGATCGAGGCGTTCGAGGGCCACTCCAACACCAAGGCGGCATTGCGGCTGTTGCCGCATGTGTTCGTCCGGCCCGGAGAGCTGCGTCATGCCGAATGGGCGGACTTCGATCTCGACAAGACGCTGTGGACCATCCCGCCGCATAAGACCAAGATGCGCTGCGCGCACGTCATCCCCCTTTCCCGACAGGCACTCGCCATTTTGGAGAGCATCGAGCATGATGCAGACTACAGCCGCTTCCTGTTCCTGTCGCTGCGCTCGATTGATCGGCCCATGTCAGAGAACACCATCAACGCCGCGCTTCGCCGGATGGGCTATGCGCAGGACGAGATGACCGGCCACGGTTTCCGGGCAATGGCAGCTACGCTCCTGAATGAGATGGGCCTGTGGCATCCCGACGCGATCGAGCGCCAGCTTGCCCATCAGGACAACAACGCCGTCCGCCGCGCTTACACGCGCGGGGAGTATTGGGACGAGCGCGTCAGGATGATGCAGCACTGGTCCGACCATCTCTATTTTCTCCGCGATGGTGCAAAGGTCATCAAGGGCAGGTTCCGCAAAGTGAAGGCAGCGGAATAGACCTTTCCTTCCTTATTGCGCGCGATCTTCGCGGTAGCTTTTGGGATCGGCGATCCAACGGTTGACGGCGGACTCTTGCCAGCCGGTGCCGTGAACGCTGATCGGCACCTGCCGGGGAAAGCTGCCTTCGGCGATCTTGCGGTAAAGGGTTGAGCGGGACAGGCCGGTTCGGTCGAGCACGGTCTTGAGGCGGATGATTCTTTCGACGTTGGACACGGGACGCACTTCCATTCTCTGGTGGTTAACGACACTTCCCGAGAACAGGATTGGCGCACGAAAGCCCCCGCGCAAGGACGTTTATGGGGACGCTCGACGCCAGCGAAGGAACGGCGGAACATGCTGACAAGGGACGGCAAATGTCGGCGAACGGCGGTGGTTGCCAACGGAAGGCGGCGCTGGGCTGCAATCGGCGAGCGGTTGCGGCGGCGTCCAACAAGCGCCGTCTCCTGCTTCTGCCAGCCCACAACATGATCTGATGCCGAGCCCGCCCTATCCAATGCTGATTCGCCCACTGCGCGCATAGCTCGTAGGCTATGGACATTATATAGCCTAGAGGATATATGGCACCATGCCGTGGACGGTTCGCAATCACGATGCCTTCGATGCCGAATATGATG
>DITZ01000055.1:0-122 GCA_002422985.1 Sphingomonadales bacterium UBA6171 | reverse complement strand
CTGGCGGCGCTGGCCGCGAAGGAGATATGACAATGGGACGTTCGCATGAGCAGATTATGGCCACTTTGCCCGAGGGCCGCCGCCGCCAAATCGAGGCACGCACGCAGGAACTGGTCGCCGAG
>DITZ01000008.1:6996-7203 GCA_002422985.1 Sphingomonadales bacterium UBA6171 | reverse complement strand
CTGACGCTCATCGTGGTGCGCGAACGCGTGGGGCTGGTGTTGCAGATGCTGCGCGACACGCATGACCTGGCCTTTGAGCAGCTGGTGGACATCGCCGGCGCGGACTATCCGGAGCGCGTCGAGCGCTTCGATGTGAATTATCATCTGCTGAGCCTGAGGCATAACCGGCGGCTGCGGGTGAAGGTGACGACGGACGAGGTGGCGCCG
>DITZ01000008.1:3906-6985 GCA_002422985.1 Sphingomonadales bacterium UBA6171 | reverse complement strand
CATCCGTTCCGCAAGGATTTCCCGCTGTCCGGCCATGTCGAGCTGCGCTATTCGGAAGAGCATGGGCGCGTGGTGTATGAGCCGGTGAAGCTGAAGCAGGATTTCCGCAATTTCGACTTCCTGAGCCCCTGGGAAGGCAATTGGCAGCTGCCGGGCGACGAAAAGGCGGAGGGCGGCGCGCCATGAGCGAAGCAATCGACAGCAGGCGCCGGACGGTGACGCTGGAATCGGGCGGGCCGGCGATGAATCCGGTGCTGGCGGCCGGAGACGGCGGCGTGCAGAATTATATGATCAACTTCGGGCCGCAGCACCCGGCCGCGCATGGCGTGTTGCGGCTGGTGATGGAGCTGGACGGCGAGATCATCGAGCGCTGCGATCCGCACATCGGGCTGCTGCATCGCGGCACCGAGAAGCTGATCGAATATAAGACCTATCTTCAGGCGCTGCCCTATATGGACCGTCTGGATTATTGCTCCCCCATGTCGATGGAGCATAGCTATGTGCTGGCCATCGAAAAGCTGCTGGGCGTGGATGTGCCGGTGCGCGGGCAGGTGCTGCGGGTGCTGTGGGCGGAAATCATGCGGGTTTCCAACCACATCATGAATACGGGTGCCCATGCGATGGATGTGGGGGCGCTGACGCCGATCCTGTGGCTGTTTGCCGAGCGCGAGCGACTGTATGACTTTTCGGAGCGGGTTTCGGGCGCGCGGATGCATGCGGCCTATTTCCGGCCGGGTGGCGTGCATCAGGACATGCCGGCGGGGCTGGCCGACGATATCCGCGCCTGGGCGGCGGCATTTCCGAAGCTGCTGGACGAGGTGATGGCGCTGGTTGGCGAGAATCGCATCTTCAAGCAGCGCAATGTGGATGTGGGCGTGATCAGCGCGAAGGATGCGATTGCCTGGGGCTTTACCGGGCCCTGCCTCAGGGCGTCGGGCATTCCCTGGGATCTCAGGAAGTCGCAGCCTTACGAGATTTATGCCGATCTTGATTTCGAGGTGCCGATTGGCCGGAATGGCGATTGCTATGACCGGTTCGTGGTGCGGGTTGAGGAGATGCGGCAGTCGCTGCGGCTGATCGAGCAATGTCTTGACCGGCTGGAGCATTTGCAGGGCGAGCCGGTGGCGAGCCTGGACCGCAAGGTGACGCCGCCTTTACGCGGCGAGATGAAGCGGTCGATGGAGGCGCTGATCCACCATTTCAAACTCTATACCGAAGGCTTCAAGGTGCCGGCCGGCGAAGTCTATGTGGCGACCGAAAGCCCCAAGGGGGAGTTCGGCATCTATCTGGTGGCCGACGGCACCAACAAACCCTATCGCTGCCATGTGCGGGCGACGGGGATGAGCCATTTGCAGGCGATGGATTTCCTGTTGCGCGGCCATATGCTGGCGGATGCGCCGGCGGTGCTGGGCAGCCTGGACGTGGTGTTTGGCGAGGTGGACCGGTGAGTGATTTCAGTGACTTCACCTGGAATGCGGAGAATGTGCGCGAAGCCGAGCGCATCATTGGCCGCTATCCGAAGGGCCGGGAGAAAAGCGCGATCATGCCGCTGCTGTGGCTGGCGCAATATCAGGTGGCCGCGCAAACCGGCGTCGCCTGGCTGCCGCTGCCGGTGATTGAATATGTGGCGCGGCAGATTGGCATGCCGAAGATCCGCGCGCTGGAAGTCGCCACTTTTTACACCATGTATAATCTGAAGCCGGTTGGCCGCTTCCATGTGCAGGTGTGCGGCACGACGCCCTGCATGTTGCGGGGTTCGGATGATATTTTGCAAGCCTGCGCGGACAAGGGGCTGAAAAAGGGCGAGATTACCGGCGATGGCCTGTTCACGCTGACCGAGGTGGAATGTATGGGGGCGTGCGCCAACGCGCCGATGGTGCAGATCAACGACGATAATTTCGAAGACCTGACCTATGACAGCATGACCGCTATTTTGAACGACCTTATCGCCGGGCGCATGCCCAAAGCCGGCAGCCAGATCGGCCGGCAGGCCAGCTGCCCCGAAGGCGGGCCGACCACGCTGAAAGACATGGCCCATGCTGGCTGATAGCGACCGCATCTTCACCAATCTTTATGGCTTTCAGCCATGGGGCCTGAGCGATGCGCAGAAGCGCGGCGACTGGGCGGACACGAAGGAACTGATGGCGCTGGGGCAGGATGCCATCATCGACATCATCAAACAGTCCGGCCTGCGTGGCCGGGGTGGGGCGGGTTTCCCCACCGGCATGAAATGGTCTTTCATGCCCAAGGAATCGAAGGATGGGCGCCCCAGTTTCCTGGTGGTGAACGCCGACGAATCCGAGCCTGGGAGCTGCAAGGACCGGGAGATTATCCGCCACGATCCGCACAAGCTGGTGGAAGGCGCGCTGATCGCCGGCTATGCGATGCGGGCGCGGGCGGCCTATATCTATATTCGCGGCGAATATATCCGCGAGGCCGAGACGCTGTTTGCCGCCGTGGAAGAAGCCTATGCCAAGGGCTATCTGGGCGTGAACGCCTGCGGCTCCGGCTATGATTTCGATGTGTTCGTGCACCGCGGTGCCGGTGCCTATATCTGCGGCGAAGAAACCGCGATGATCGAAAGCCTNNAGGGCCAGCCGCGCCTGAAGCCGCCATTCCCGGCCGGTGTGGGCGTATTTGGCTGCCCGACGACGGTGAACAATGTCGAATCCATCGCCGTTGTGCCCACCATCCTGCGGCGCGGGGCGGACTGGTTCGCCGGCTTTGGTGCCCCCAATAATCTGGGGACCAAGCTGTTCCAGATTTCCGGGCATGTGGTGAAGCCCTGCGTGGTGGAGGAGGCGATGAGCATCCCTTTCCGCACGCTGATCGAGGAGCATTGCGGCGGCATTCGCGGCGGGTGGGACAATCTGCTGGCGGTGATTCCGGGCGGCTCCTCGGTGCCGCTGGTGCCGGCGCATGAGATTATCGACTGCCCGATGGATTTTGATTCGTTGCGCGCGCTGAAATCCGGGCTGGGGACGGCCGCCGTGATCGTGATGGACAAATCCACCGACATCATCCGCGCGATTGCCCGGCTGAGCTATTTCTACAAGCATGAAAGCTGCGGCCAGTGCAC
>DITZ01000008.1:3646-3767 GCA_002422985.1 Sphingomonadales bacterium UBA6171 | reverse complement strand
AGGGGCTGATCCGCCATTTCCGTCCTGAAATTGAAGCGCGCATTGCGAAGCGGCGCGGGTTCGTTGCCGTCCCCGCCCTGCAAGCGGCGGAGTAGGCCATGCCCAAGCTAAGCGTTGACGG
>DITZ01000008.1:0-3603 GCA_002422985.1 Sphingomonadales bacterium UBA6171 | reverse complement strand
TGCCGCATGTGCCTGGTGCAGGTGTCGCCGGGGCCGCCAAAGCCGCAGGCCAGCTGCGCGCTGCCGGCGGCCGAAGGGCAGACGATCCTGACCGACAGCCCGATGGTGACCAAGGCGCGCCAAGGGGTGATGGAGTTTCTGCTCATNNGGCGAATGCGATTTGCAGGATCAGGCGGTTGCCTATGGAAAGGGCAGCAGCCGGTTTGACGAGAATAAGCGGGCGGTGACCGAGAAATATATGGGTCCGCTGGTGAAAACCGTGATGACCCGCTGCATTCACTGCACCCGCTGCGTGCGCTTTGCCGAGGAAGTGGCGGGCGTGGAGGAAATCGGCGCGCTTTATCGTGGCGAGAATATGCAGATCACCTCCTATCTGGAGCAGGCGGTGACGTCGGAAATGTCCGGCAATATCATTGATTTGTGCCCGGTGGGTGCGCTGACGTCCAAGCCCACCGCGTTCAATGCCCGGTCCTGGGAACTGAAGCGCACCGATGGCATCGATGTGATGGATGCGGTGGGCGCGAACATCGTGGTTGGCACGCGCAGCGGCGCGGTGGTGCGGGTGCAGCCGCGGCTCAACGACGATGTGAATGAGGAATGGATTTCCGACAAGGCGCGCTTTGCGGCGGACGGCCTGAAAGAGCGGCGGCTGGACCGGCCCTGGGTGCGGGTGAACGGCACATTGCAGGCCGCGACCTGGGCGCAGGCTTTTGGTGCCATCAAGGCTGCGGCGGCCGGCCTTGCGGGTGATGATATCGGCGCGCTGGCGGGCGATCTTTGCGCGGTGGAAGATATGGTGGCGCTGC
The DNA here is from genome assembly GCA_002422985.1 of Sphingomonadales bacterium UBA6171. Classification (GTDB taxonomy): domain Bacteria; phylum Pseudomonadota; class Alphaproteobacteria; order Sphingomonadales; family Sphingomonadaceae; genus Sandaracinobacteroides. The sequence goes on along the minus strand of DITZ01000008.1, from coordinate 2,797 downwards.
GCGATCTGCTGACCGGCATGGGCAGCAATCGGGTGGAAAGCCGGCTGGATGGCGCGGCCTATGCCGGGCCGCGCGCGCATTGGCGGCTGAATTCGACGCTGGCAGGGCTGGAAACCGCAGATGTGATCCTGCTGCTGGGCAGCAATCCGCGGGTGGATGCGCCGCTGGTGAATCTGCGGCTGCGCAAGGCCGTGAAGAAGCGCGGGGCGACGCTGTTCCGCATCGGGGCGGCCGACGATCTGACCTTCCAGGTGCGCGACCTGGGCGATGATCTGGCGCTGCTGGCCCATCTGCCGGCGGATGTGCTGGCGGCCATCGAAGCTGCCGAGCGGCCGGCGATCATCATCGGCAGCCGCAATGCGGGCGCTGCGGTGCTGGCGGCGGCGCATGCGCTTTCCGGCCTGTTTGTGAAGGACGGGTGGAACGGGTTCAACATCCTGCACACGGCGGCCAGCCGGGTCGGGGCGCTGGAAATCGGCTTTGTTGGCAAGGGGCTGGCGGATTTTGTGCAGCATGCACCCAAGCTGCTGTTCCTGGCCGGCGTGGACGAGATTGATCTGGCGCCGTTCGCGCAATCCTTCACCGTCTATATCGGGTCGCATGGTGACAGGGGCGCGGCTGCGGCGGATATAATCCTGCCGGGGGCGGCCTGGGCAGAAAAGCCGGGCATCTGGGTGAATATGGAAGGGCGGGTGCAGCATTCGCTGCGGGCGACCTTCCCGCCGGGTGACGCGCGCGAGGACTGGACGATTTTCCGCGCGCTGGGCGAGACGCTGGGCATCACCCTGCCTTATGATGACAATGGCCAGCTGGCCGCGCGGATCGCCGGCGAATGGCCGCAACTGGCGCAGGATGGCATCGTGCCGGCGACCTGGGAAGCCGCAGCACTTGCGGCCGATGCGCCCGCCGGGCCGACGGTGCCGGCGGCGACGGACTTTTACAGCAGCAACGCGATTGCCCGCTCCAGCCCGACGATGCGGGCCTGTGTGGCAGAGATAGTGCATGGCACCGCGCCGGCAGCGCTGGAGGCGGCGGAATAATGATCGGGTTTCTGCAATCGACCTTTCTGGGCGAAATTGGTGGCTGGCTGCTGGGCCATCTGATCTTCATCCTGCTGATCGCGCTGCCGGTGATGCTGGTGATGGCGATGAGCACCTGGATGGACCGCAAGGTCTGGGCGGTGATGCAGTTGCGGAAAGGTCCGAACATTGTCGGGCCGTTCGGGCTGTTTCAGCCCTTTGCGGACGGGCTGAAGCTGTTCATGAAGGAAACCATCATTCCTTCGGGCGCGAACAAGGGCGTTTTTCTGCTGGCACCGATGATCAGTTTTGTGCTGGCGCTGGTGAGCTGGGCGGTTATTCCTTTTGATGCCGGCTGGGTGCTGGCAGACATCAATATGGGGATTTTATTCCTGTTCGCGGTGTCTTCCATGGGCGTCTATGGGATTATCATGGCGGGCTGGGCCTCGAACTCCAAATATCCGTTTCTGGGCGGGTTGCGATCTGCGGCGCAGATGGTGAGCTATGAGGTTTCTATCGGGCTGATTATCGTGTGCGTGGTGCTCTATGCCTCCAGCTTCAACCTGTCTGACATTGTGGAGAGCCAGCGGGGGAATATATTCGGCCTGCTGAACGGGCATATCTTCAATCCGCTGCTGATCCCGGTGGCAGTGATGTTCTTTATTTCGGCGCTGGCGGAAACCAACCGGCCGCCGTTTGACTTGCCGGAGGCTGAGGCTGAACTGGTCGCGGGTTATCAGGTTGAATATTCATCCATGAGCTTTGCGCTGTTTTTCCTTGGAGAATATATGAACATCCTGCTGATGTGCGCGCTGGCGTCCATCCTGTTTCTGGGGGGCTATCTGCCGCCGATCAACTGGGCACCGCTATATTATGTGCCGGGGCTGATCTGGCTGTTCCTGAAAATTGTTTTCATGTTCTTTCTGTTCGCCTGGGTGAAGGCGGTGGTGCCGCGGTACCGCTATGACCAGCTGATGCGGCTGGGCTGGAAGGTGCTGCTGCCGCTGAGCCTTTTCTGGGTGGTGCTGGTGTCAGGCTGGCTGGTGTTTTCCGGCCATTATTCCGGGGGTGCTGCATGAGCGTGTTACATGCTGCCAGGTCTTTGCTGCTGCTGGAATTTCTGCAGGGCATGTGGCTGACGTTCAGCTATAGTTTCCGGCCCAAGGCGACGATAAATTATCCGCATGAAAAGTCACCCATTTCGCCGCGATTCCGGGGCGAACATGCGCTGCGCCGCTATGCCAATGGCGAGGAGCGCTGCATTGCGTGCAAGCTGTGCGAGGCGGTGTGCCCGGCGCAGGCGATTACCATCGAGGCGGAGCCGCGCGCCGATGGCAGCCGGCGGACGACGCGCTATGATATCGACATGACGAAGTGCATCTATTGCGGGCTGTGCCAGGAGGCCTGCCCGGTGGATGCGATCGTGGAAGGCCCGAATTTCGAATTCGCCACCGAAACGCGCGAAGAGCTGATGTACGACAAGGACAAGCTGCTGGCCAATGGCGAGCGGTGGGAGCGGGCGATCGCTGCCAACCTTGCGGCTGACGCCCCCTATCGCTAATCGCCCTTGCGACTCTTTTCTCATCCCCTTCTGGCAGGCGCTTCGCTCTCGTGATTCAGGCAGCGATCTTCTATCTTTTCGCCACGATCGTGGTGGCCAGCGCCGTGATGGTGATCCTGGCGCGCAATCCGGTGCACAGCGTGTTGTGGCTGATTCTGGCCTTTTTCAACGCCGCCGGGCTGTTCCTGCTGATCGGCGCCGAGTTCATCGCGATGAT
>DITZ01000099.1 GCA_002422985.1 Sphingomonadales bacterium UBA6171 | reverse complement strand
AGCCGGCGCCCATCAGCGGCACGGTTTTCACCACCCAGTCCAATATGGAATCGCTGGGGTTCAGCATCACGAACTTCGATTTATTCTCCGAGCCGCCGCCCTTGGCCGCGACCGCGATTTCCAGATGATCGCCCGGCACCATTTCCACATGCAGGACCGCCGGCGTATTGTCGCGGGTGTTCACCCGCGAAAAGGCCGGGTCCGCCACGATGGAGGCGCGCAGCCTGTTGTCCGGGTGAAGATAGGCACGGCGCACACCCTCGTTCACCATCTGGTCGAGCGTCATATCGCCCTCCCACACCACGCCCATGCCCACCTTGGCAAAGACGACAACAATGCCGGTATCCTGACAGATCGGCCGATGGCCTTCGGCACACATGCGGCTGTTGGTCAGGATCTGCGCGATGGCGTCCTTCGCGGCCGGGCTTTCCTCCCGCTCCCAGGCGCGGCCCAGGGCATGGATATAATCAAGCGGGTGGAAATAGCTGATATGTTGCAATGCGTCCGCCACGCTTTCGATCACATCGTCAGAACGAATGAGGCCCATCTTGTCCGTCTCCTTTACGAGGCAGCCTGTAGCCGCGGTTGCGCATAAAGGAAAAGGGGCGATGCACCCGCCATCGTGCCGGCGGCGCGGGTCAGCCTTCGCAACGCCGATGAACAGCCGGCCCCAACCAGTTCCAATCATGCCTTTTCATCATGCAGCCATGGATTTTACGGCCGGATGGCCCATATCAGCGCGCGCTCCATCACCGCAAAAAAACAGCGATGCAATGCCAGGGCAGCCGTTCGGGCCAACCGCTTTTTCGCCAAGGATTTTTGCATGAATCCACCGGCTTGCCGGTCATGAAACATGCTTGTCACACAATTTTCCCCCTTGCCGGTTCGCACCGTTGTGGCACTATCTGTCGCGGGTGAAGAGCCTGACTGCCGCTATATGTAGTGGTGTCGGGCGAATCAGGCATCAAAGCCTCTGCCATATTGCGGGTTCGCCAGACGGGGTTGGCGCTGCTATGATGGTCGGCTTGGATTCGGCCCGACTATGAAGATTTGAGGGGACAGACATGGACTTCGCACGCACGGAACAGAGCCGCACAGACCAGTCCGGCAGCGCGGGCGATGCGACACCGGACAGCCACGCCATCTATGGCCCGCGCTTCCCCGTCACCGTCGATAACAGCCGCGATGTGCTGCTGTCTGAATTCGGCGTCGATACGCTGAAGGATCGCTATCTGCTGCCGGGCGAAGGCCCGCAGGATCTGTTCGCCCGCGTCGCTGCCGCCTATGCCGATGATGCCGGCCATGCGCAGCGGCTTTATGATTATATCTCCCGCCTGTGGTTCATGCCGGCAACGCCGGTGCTGTCCAACGGCGGCACCGGGCGGGGCCTGCCGATCAGCTGCTATCTCAACAGCGTGTCAGACAGCCTTGAAGGCATTGTGAATACCTGGAACGAGAATGTGTGGCTCGCGGCGCGCGGCGGCGGCATCGGCACCTATTGGGGCCGGGTGCGCGGCATTGGCGAGCCGGTGGGCCTGAACGGCAAAACGTCGGGCATCATTCCCTTCGTGCGCGTGATGGACAGCCTCACGCTTGCCATTTCGCAAGGCTCGCTGCGGCGCGGCTCGGCCGCCGTCTATCTGGATGTGAACCATCCGGAGATCGAGGAGTTTCTTGAAATCCGCAAACCCAGCGGTGATTTCAACCGCAAGGCGCTGAACCTGCACCATGGCGTGCTGGTGACCAACGCCTTCATGGAGGCCGTGCGCGCCGGCACCAGCTTTGATCTCGTCTCCCCCAAAACCGGCGAGAAGCGCGGCGAGGTGGATGCGCGCGCGCTGTTCCAGAAGCTGGTGGAAAACCGTCTGGCGACCGGTGAACCCTATATCATCTTCATCGACCATGTGAACGACAGCATGCCCCGCCACCACCGCGAACTGGGCCTGAAAGTCTCCACGTCGAACCTCTGTTCGGAAATCACCCTGCCGACCGGCGTTGATCATCTGGGCAACGATCGCACGGCCGTCTGCTGCCTGTCCTCGCTGAATTTCGAGACGTGGGACGACTGGAACAAGGATCCGCATTTCATCGAGGATGTGATGCGCTTCCTGGACAATGTGCTCACCGACTATATCGACCGGGCGCCACCGGAAATGGCGCGCGCCAAATATAGCGCCGGGCGGGAACGTTCGGTGGGCCTGGGCGTGATGGGGCTGCACAGCTTCTATCAGGCGCGCGGCATCGCCTTTGAATCCGCTTTGGCAAAATCCTGGAATCTGAAGATGTTCCGCCATATCCGGGCCAAGGTGGATGAAGCGTCCATGCTGCTGGCCGCCGAGCGCGGCCCCTGCCCGGACGCCGCCGATCGCGGCGTGATGGAGCGTTTTTCCTGCAAGATGGCGATTGCGCCCACCGCCAGCATCAGCATCATCTGCGGCGGCACCAGCGCCTGCATCGAGCCGATTCCGGCCAATATCTATACGCACAAGACGCTGTCCGGCAGTTTTTCCGTGAAGAATCCCTATCTGGAAAAGCTGCTGATCGAAAAGGCGAAGAATTCCGATGCGGTGTGGAATTCGATTCTGGAAATGGGCGGCTCCGTCCAGCATCTGGATTTTCTGTCGGTCGAGGAAAAGGCGACCTACAAGACGGCGTTTGAAATCGACCAGCGCTGGCTGCTGGAACTGGCCGGCGACCGCACGCCCTATATCGATCAGGCGCAGTCGCTGAACCTGTTCATCCCGGCGGATGTAGAGAAATGGGATCTGCTGATGCTGCATTTCCGCGCCTGGGAACTGGGCATCAAGAGCCTTTACTATCTCCGTTCCAAATCCATCCAGCGCGCCGGCTTCGTCGGATCGGAATTCGCCGGCGTGGAGGCGGATAACACCCCCGATCTGCGCCAGATCGAGCTGCCGCGCGACTATGACGAGTGTCTGGCTTGCCAGTGAGTATGTGCATACATATGTTCATGCTCATAAGGAGCCGCGCATGAAAACCGATCGCATGACCCTGCTCATCGCCCCGGAAGACAAGGCTGCGATTGCAGCGCGTGCGGCTGCGCTGCATCTGTCGGTGTCGGAACTCGTGCGTCGCGCCGCGCTGGATTATGATCCCGCCGCCGCCCATCAACTGGACGAGCTTCGCGCCGTTCTGCCCGACTTTCTGACGGCGGTGGACAATATCGGCGCCACGCTGGACCGGATGCTGGAGCGTTCAGACGCCCATGCGGCCGAGATGCAGCGGCTGCAATCGCCGGAGCATCGCGCGCAGGTTCGGCGGGAAATTGCCGCTGACCCCGACATAGACTGGCAGCGGTTCCGCGCCCTGTTCGGTGTGGAAGAGGCGGCATGAGCACGCTCAGCGACATAGTGTCGGGTCTGCGCCGCGTTGTGCTGCTGGATGACCGCGTCGTCCGCCTTGAAGCCCGGGTGGCGGAAACCGAATCCATGGTCCGCTCTCATGAAAACCGGCTGATCCGCATCGAAACCTTCATCGAATTCGGCACCCGTCGACTGCCCGGACAATGACAGGCGGGGCGAGCGGCCAATATCTGCTCATCCCGATGCGCGTCGCTGACCTGCTTGCCGCCTCCATATCCCCTTTCGCCCAAGGATGATCGCCATGTCCCTTCTGGAAGCCTCCCGCGTTTACAAGCCGTTTGAATATCCCTGGGCCTATGATTTCTGGAAGCGTCAGCAGCAGATTCACTGGATGCCGGAGGAAGTGCCGCTGGGCGAGGATTGCCGCGACTGGGCGCAGAAGCTGCACGAGCATGAGCGCAATCTGCTGACGCAGATTTTCCGCTTTTTCACCCAGGCCGATGTGGAAGTGCAGGATTGCTATCACGACAAATATGGCCGGGTGTTCAAGCCGACCGAGATCAAGATGATGCTGACGGCGTTCAGCAACATGGAGACGGTGCATATCGCGGCCTATTCGCACCTGCTGGACACGATCGGCATGCCGGAATCGGAATATTCGGCTTTCCTGAACTATAAGGAAATGCGGGATAAGCATGATTATCTCAGCACCTTCGGCGTGGATAGTGATACCGATATTGCCCGCACGCTGGCGATGTTCGGCGGCTTTACCGAAGGGCTGCAATTATTTGCCAGCTTTGCGATGCTGATGAACTTCCCGCGCTTCAACAAGATGAAGGGCATGGGGCAGATCGTCAGCTGGAGCGTGCGGGATGAAAGCCTGCATTGCGAGGGCATCACCAAGCTGTTCCACGCCTTTTGTGCCGAACGGCAGTGCCTGACCCGCGCGGTGAAGGATGATATCACCGACGTCTGCCAGAAAACCGTGCGGCTGGAGGACGCCTTTATTGATCTGGCGTTTGAAATGGGCCCGGTGCCGGGGATGACGGCCAAGGAAATCAAGAAATATATCCGCTTCATCGCCGACTGGCGCCTGAAACAACTGGGCCTGCAACCGATTTACCTGATCGACGAACATCCCCTGCCCTGGCTGCAACCACTGCTGAACGGCGTGGAACATGCCAATTTCTTTGAAACGCGCGCCACGGAATATTCGAAGGCCGCCACCAAGGGGAACTGGAACGAGGTGTGGGATAATTTCGATCGCCGGCAAAGCGCGAAGATGGTGCCGGCGGCAAATGATGCACCATTGCAGGTTGATCTGCTCGGCGGGCTTGGCGCGGCTGAATAATGTGCGGCAATATCCATTGACGCCACGCGACGCTTCGAGTGGTTTACTTGCCGGTCATCCTGCCGCAGGCTGCCGGCTCGGCCATCGTCGGAGCGGGAATGAATGATGCGAATCACGCTGGTAATGCTGGCCGGACTGTCTTTGCTGGGCACAGCCGCCACGGCCCGGTCGGTTCCTGCGGATGGCGCGGACGCTGCCGCGCTGGTTGCCGCACTGGGGCGCATCAATTCGGCCTCTTCGCCCACCCTGTCGCCCGATGGCAGGCGGCTCGCCTATATTTCAAACAGCAGCGGCGTGCCGCAGATCTGGGTGCAGGATGTGGGCAGCAGCGCCCCGGCGCGGCAGATCAGCAATCTGCCCGATCCGGTCGGCTTCGTCACCTGGTCCCCCACGGCAGACGCGCTGGCCTATATGGTGTTGCCCGGCGGCGGGCTGAACACGCAGATATGGGTGGCAAAGCCGGACGGAAGCGGCACGCGGCGGCTCTCTGCCGGCGGCAGGGAGAATAACGGGCTCGACGGCTGGACCCGCGACGGCCGCTATCTGCTGGCACAAAGCAATGTCCGCAACCCCGCCGCCCGCGATGCCGCGCTGATTGCAGCGGACAGTGGCGCGTGGCGCTTCCTCACATCGGGCGCCGGGCTGAACAGCATCACCGATGTGCGCGGCGATCGCGCCGTTGTGACCCGCGTGGTAGGCCGTGGGGACGACAATCTTCATCTTATCGACCTGAAGTCGGGCAGGGAAATATTGCTGACCCCGCACGACGGCAAGGCGGAAACCGGCTGGGGCGCCCTGTCGCCCGACGGCAGCCGGCTGTGGGTCAGCTCCAATATCGGGCGGGACCGCCAGGCCTTTGGCTATATCGACATCGCCGCAGACGGCACGCCCTCGCCGATCCGCTATGTCGCCCGGCGCGATGATGCCGTGGCCGACAATGCGCTGCTGAGCGAAGACGGCAGGACCGCCGCGCTGGTGTGGAACGCCAATGGCCGCAGCAACCTGGACTGGCTCGACACCGCCAGCGGCACGATCACGCCGGGGCCGGACCTGCCGCTCGACATCATTTTCCCCAATGAGATGACGGCGGACGGCAGGACGCTGCTGCTGACCGGCCTTTCCGCCAATCGCACCGCCGACATCTACACCATCGACCGGGCCAGCGGCGCGCTGACCCGGCAGACGCAGAGCCGCCATGACGGGGTGGATCTGGCAAAGCTGGTCCGGCCCGAACTGATCGCCTATCAGGCGGCGGACGGTGTGCAATTGTCCGGCTGGCTGTATCGCCCGCCGGGTGTCACCGGTCCCTTGCCGCTGGTGTTCAACTATCATGGCGGGCCGGAGGGGCAGGCCCGCCCGGTCATGAGCCCGGATGCGCAGGCGCTGGTGGCCAATGGCATCGCAGTGTTCGCGCCCAATGTCCGCGGCTCGTCCGGCTTTGGCAAGGCGTTCATGGCGATGGATGATGGCGCGAAGCGGGTGGACGGCGTGCAGGACATCAGGGCCACAACCGACGCGCTGGTGCGGCTGGGCATTGCTGATCCCAAACGGCTGGGCATCATGGGCGGCAGCTATGGCGGCTATATGGTGATGGCGGCCGTCACCGAATTCCCCGACATGTTCGCTGCCGGCGCCAATCTGTTTGGCATCGTGAATTTCGAAAGCTTCTTCCGCGAGACCGAGCCATGGATGGCGGCGATATCGACCAGCGAATATGGCGACCCGAAGACCCAGGCCGACGTGCTGAAGCAACTGTCGCCGATCCACAAGCTGGACCGCATCAGCACGCCGCTGTTCGTGCTGCACGGCGCCAACGACACCAATGTCCCGCTGGTGGAGGCCGAACAGATTGTCGCCAGCTTAAAAGCGCGCGGCGTACCGGTGCGCTACACGCTGTTTCCGGACGAAGGCCATGGCTGGCGCAAGACGGTGAACCGGGTGCGGTCCACCAGCGAGATCGTGGACTTCTTCGTGCAGCATCTGAAGGCCCCCGCGCCCTGACAGGCACCCATGCGTTCGCTGCGGGCACGTCGAGGCGCGCAGCCTTGCACAGGCATGGCACTTCATTCAGCGCGTTAGATGGAAATTGGTCGGGGAAAGAGGACTCGAACCTCCGGCCTCTGCCTCCCGAAGGCAGCGCTCTACCAGGCTGAGCTATTCCCCGGACCGAGGCGGCGGAATAGGCGGGGGGATGGGCCGCGTCAAGCGCTGTTGGCATCAGCGGGCAAAAATGGAGCGCAGGGCGTCCAGCGATACGATCTTTTCGCGCGGCGCTCCGCTGCGGGCGGCGGCGATTTCGGCGAGATCAATCTTCTGCCAGTCATCAAAATCCGCCACCTGAATGCCGCGCGCGTGCAGCAGCGCGTCCAGTCCGGCCGGGCCTTGCCGGCCGCCGGGTGCCGGGGTCGCAGCGATTCGCTCCACCAGCGCGAAGCCGTCCGGCCGGTTGGTGCCGATGGTGCCCGATGGCCCGCGCCGCGCCCAGCCGACGCACCACAGGCCGGGCGCGATCAGCCCCTCCTCGTTCATGAATCGACCGGCCTGTTCGTCAAACGGCACGCCCGCAATGGCGCTGGTGCGATAGCCGATCGCGGCCACCACCATGCCACAGGGGATGGTCTCTGTCTCGCCCGTGTCCACGGCCTTGCCGTCGGCATCCAGCCGGGTTTTCATCACCTCCACCGCCGCCACCCGGCCGTCCCCCAGCACGCGCAGCGGCCGGCGATAGAAATCCAGGCTGATGATCACCGGTTTCGCCGCGTCCGGCCCCGCGCCGGCAAAGCGGCGCAGCACCTCCACCGCGCGCCGCTGGCCGCTATCCAGCGCTGCGTCTGATTCGGGCGGCGGAAAATCTTCCGGCCGCACCAATGGCGTCGCGCGCGCCAGTTCGCCCAGCTCGCCCACCTCCTTCAGCGTGAAGCTCGCCTGCTGCGGTCCGCGCCGGCCCAGCACATGCACGCGGCGCACCGCCGATTGCGCCAGCGGCACCAGCGCATGGTTCACAATGTCGCTGTCGGCCAGCTCCTCGCCGCTTTTCGCCAATATCCGTGCGCAATCGATGGCGACATTGCCATTGCCCACCACCACGACCGACAGCGCATCCAGCGGCGGCGCAAGATCCGCAAAATCCGGATGACCGTTATACCAGCCCACAAAGGCCGCCGATCCGATAACGCCCGGCAGGTCACTGCCCGGCACGCCCAGCGGCCGATCCTGCGGCGCGCCCACGGCCAGCACCACATCATCATACAGGCCGGTCAGCTCCGCCACCGACACATCGCTGCCAACGCTGACATTGCCCAGAAAGCGCACCCGCGCATCGGCCGCCACCTGGTCATAACGGCGGGACACCGCCTTGATGGACTGGTGATCGGGCGCAACGCCGGCGCGGATCAGCCCAAAGGGTGTGGGCAGCCGGTCGATGATGTCGATGCGCACCGCCTCGCCAAAGGCCTTCAGCGCGGCTTCGGCCGTGTAGAAGCCGGCCGGGCCGGATCCGATGATTGCAATGTGCCGCATGCAAGTCCCTCCGCCCGCCATGGTTGCCCAGCTTTGGCCGGCATGCAACCGCTGCAACGGCGCTATTGGCCCGGCAGGTTCAGCACGGCCTCCGTGCACAGCTCCATCGCGGCGGCGGTTGCGGGTGCCAGCGCGATGAAGGCGCGCCGGGCGTCGCTGGGGTCGCTCATCCGGTCCACCATGCCGCGATCGATCAGCAGCTTGATCCAGCGCAGCGCCGTGGTGGTGGGCACGGCCGCCGCGATGCACAGGCTGGAAACGCTCACCTGCCGTCCCTCCAGCCGGGCGGCGGTCAGGTCCAGCAGCATGTCCCACGCAGGGTCGGCAAACAGGTCCGCCGACAGAAAGCGTTCGCGCAGCCGTCGCGCCTTGATATGCGCCCGGATGCGCATCGCCGACAGCGGGCGCGCGGGGGCAGCGCCCGCGGTCTCGCCACCCGCGGCCAGCTCCGCAAGCGCCCGCGCCACCCGCTCTGCGTCCTGCCGCAATGCCTCCAGCCGCTGCCCGCCATCGGTGTGCAGCAGGGAGCCATCGGCCACGACATGCCCGCCCATCGCCGCCAGCAGCCCGGAAAGCGCCGCGCGCGCCTCGGCCGCCGGAGTCGCGCGGTTCAGGAACAGATCGATCCGCCCGTCCAGCAGCGTGCCGATGGCGTCCACCGTGGGCCCGTCATCGTCTGCCATCACCACCACGGCCATGGCCGAAAGGCCGGGCGCGGCCATCGCATCCACCAGCGCGCCGCTCACCGCGGCCCCATCCAGCAGCAGGCAATCGGGCGCATGGCGGTGGAGCGCCGCCACCGCGTCCGCCGCATCGCAGCGCTCCACCGGCAACTGATCCAGCCAGCCACCCGGAATCCGCGCCCCCACCGCCAGCAACCGGGCGCTGCGGCCAAAAAATGGGTCCATTTCGAAACTGATTGTTCGGGTCAAGTCGGGCCTCCGCACAGGGTTAACCGCCGTGCATCATGATGGACCACCGCCCGCCATAACATCCGGCATGGACCAATCGCGCCTTTCGCCCCTCCAGACCGGCGCTATCGTCCATCCCGACCTTGAACGCCATCTTCGCGCGCCGCTGCCAGCCCGTCAATCCGGCAGCACGCAAGAAGGGAGAGGTGGTGTCCGGGGGCCAGGGTCAGGCAATGGGTGCGCCACCGGCGCATCAAAAGGTGGAGCCTGTGGATGCACGACCCCCTGCCAGACGACAGCGCCGCCCAGCCGGATCATGGCCGCCGCCCGCCGCCCGTTGAGTATCTGGTGGGGCACAGCCCGCCCATGCAGCAGTTGCGGCGGGACATCGCGACGCTGGGGACATCCGACGCCACCGTGCTGGTGATCGGCCCCACGGGCGTCGGCAAGGATAATGTCGCCCGCGCGCTGCACGCCGCCAGCCCGCGCCGCCGTGCGGCTTTTCAGGCGGTGAACTGCGGTGCCATCCCCGGCGACCTGGCGGAAGCCGAGCTGTTCGGCGCGGAAGCCGGTGCCTACACCGGCGCGCAGCGCGCCCGCGTCGGCCGCTTCGAACAGGCCAATGGCGGCACGCTGCTGCTGGACGAGGTGGGCGAACTGCCCATGGCGCTCCAGGTGAAGCTGCTGCGCGTGCTGGAAACCCGCCAGTTGGAACGGCTGGGCGGCAGCCGGCCGATTCCGCTCGATATCCGCATCATGGCCGCCACCAATGTCGATCTGGAGGCCGCCGTCGCCGCCGGGCGCTTCCGGGCAGACCTTTACTGGCGGCTGGCGGTCGTCACGCTGGACGTGCCGACGCTGGCTGAACGGCGCGATGATCTGTCGGCGCTGGTGGGCCATTTCGCGCGGCTGGCGCGCGTGGCGCTGCGCCTCACCGATTGCGGCATCGCCGCGCTGCGGGCGCACCACTGGCCGGGCAATGTGCGCGAGCTGCGCAACCTGGTGGAGCGGGCCGCCGCACTGGGCGAACATGTGCTGGACGGTGCCGGTGTCGCCCGCCTGCTGCACCCGCGCCGCCGGCGCATGGCAGACTGGATGGCCGCCCCGCCAGCCCCGCCAGCCTCTGCCCCCCCGGCGGAACCAACCTGCCTGCCAAAGGGCTTCACCGCCTCCGGCCAGCTTCCCCCGTTTGCGCTGAAGGCCTTGCTGGCCGAAGCCGAAGCCGCCCTTATCGCGCAGGCACTGGAACATGCCAATGGCACCGTGGCAGAGGCCAGCCGCATTCTGGGGCTGAAACGCACAACATTGGTGGAAAAGCTGAAACGCCTGGGGCTGCATGCGGCAAATGAGGCGGCTTAAGCTGTGGTTGATGGGGGAGCGTCCGTGGCGGCCAGCGGGTCCCCTCCCCATGCACCGCGTCCCCCCCCCAGACCGGCTCCCGATCCCCCATTCATCCCGGTTCCGATATTCCGGCCAACAGGGCAGCACCTTTCCCGCATATTGCAGGACAGCCTTGTCGCTTCCGCCTGTCGCGGCCCGCCCGTCCGGCCGCCCGGTCATGCTGGCGCTTGCGCTGCTCTGCGCTGCTGCTGGAGGGGAGCGGGATATGGCGCGATGTGGATAGATCGTGCCATGGTCTGCGAGGAAGGCAGCGCGAAAAAGACCCGTAAGACCGACCCGGATCATGTCGGATCAGGCTCTTACATAATCAGGCCCTGCTGAATCAGGCGGGCAGCTGAACCGGCCGCGCCCGCCGCAGCGCCACACCCATCAGGCCAAAGCCGGCAATCATCATCACCCAGCTTGATGGTTCGGGAATGGGTGCCACGATATTGCCGCACAGAGCCGGGTCGCCGCCCATCCACTGGCAGCTGATGTTCCGCCGCAAAATATCCGCCCCGGCCGATTGAAAGGCGGGCGGCGTCAGCGCGCTCATGAACATATAGCGATAGTTATAATCAAAGAACCACTGATAGAGCGGCCCGCCGTCGCCCATCACCACCTCGCCACCTTGCAGCAGCGGCGTCTGGCTCCAGTCCAGATAGCCCGGCGACATCGGTTCGGCGCCTGTGGCCTGCCAGAAGGTGCCCGCGCCATTTTCGTGCATCACAATGCCGGGAATGGAGGCTTCAACGGATGTGCCGGCGACGACCTTGACGCCAAAGGCCAGCTCAAACGGCTGCGCAGGCGCAATGGCCGCATTGACCCACAGCCGCCCGCCATGGGCCACATAGGAGGTAGCGGCCGCCGAGCTGAAAACACCCATGAATTCAGCCGCCTGATCGCCACTCACCTCGATGTGGATGCCAGCATAGCCCATGGTGAAAATATCATTGTCATAGCCCTGAAAGCGGTCGTAGCTGCCATGGAGCTGGATCATGTGCAGTTCCGGCGATCCGGGGTCGCCCGGTGCCAGTCCATAAGGATTGGTCGCGCCGGTCATATAGGCGACGTCGCTGGCAACAGCCGGTGCCGCCAGAATCGCGGCGAATCCCATCGCCGCCACAAAAATCCGCTGAATCACGCCAGCCTCCCCAAATGCTCCCGTCGCCGATGCTATCGCATCGGCGGGCAGGAAACAATCAGAGGCGGAAAAATATAGGTTAACGCCTGGAAATCGGCACATAATCCCGCGGCGGCGCACCAGTATAGAGCTGACGCGGACGGCCAATCTTCTGTTCCGGATCGGAAATCATCTCATTCCACTGCGCCACCCAGCCCACGGTGCGGGCCAGCGCGAACAGCGCGGTGAACATGGTGGTGGGGAAGCCAATGGCCGACAGGATGATGCCGGAATAGAAATCGACGTTCGGATAGAGTTTCTTGTCCACAAAATAAGGATCGTTGAGCGCGATATGTTCCAGTTCGCGCGCCACGTCGAAGATCGGGTCGTTCAGGCCCAGCTTGTCGAGCACTTCCTTCGCCGTCTGCTGCATCACCGTCGCGCGCGGATCATAATTTTTATACACGCGATGGCCAAAGCCCATCAGGCGGAACGGATCATCCTTGTTCTTCGCACGGGCGATATATTCCGGAATCCGTTCCGGACGGCCAATTTCGCGCAGCATCATCAGTGCCGCTTCATTGGCACCCCCATGCGCCGGGCCCCACAGGCAGGCGATTCCCGCCGCGATGCAGGCAAAGGGATTGGCGCCCGAAGAACCGGCCAGCCGCACGGTGGAGGTGGAGGCATTCTGCTCATGATCGGCATGCAGGATGAAAATCCGGTCCATCGCCTTTTCAACCAGCGGGTCCACCACATATTCCTCAGCCGGCACCGCAAAGGTCATCCGCAGGAAATTGCCGGTATAGGACAAGGAATTGTCCGGATAAACAAAGGGCTGGCCGATCGAATATTTATAGGCCATCGCCGCAATCGTCGGCATCTTGGCGATCAGCCGGTGGCTGGCGATCATCCGCTGCTTGGCATCATCGATATCGGTCGAATCATGATAGAAAGCGGAAAGCGCGCCCACCACGCCGCACATGATCGCCATCGGGTGCGCATCACGGCGGAAACCACGATAGAATTGCAGCAGCTGCTCATGCACCATGGTGTGGCGCGTGATGGTGTAGTTGAACCGGTCCAGCTCGTCTCTGGTGGGCAGTTCGCCTTCGGTCAGCAGATAGGCGACTTCGGTAAAGGACGAATTTTCCGCCAACTGATCAATGGGATAGCCGCGGTGCAGCAGCACGCCCGCATCACCGTCGATATAGGTGATCTGGCTTTCGCAGCTGGCGGTAGAGGTGAAGCCGGGATCAAAGGTGAAGGCGCCGGTCTGGCCATAAAGTTTGCGGATATCAACCACGTCCGGCCCGACGCTGCCCGAGCGTACCGGGAGTTCCAGGGATTTGCCGTCAACGGATATATTGGCCAGTTTCGTCATATCGATCCCTTGTCCTGTCCGTTCCTGCCTGGGTGGGCCGATGTCACAAACCACCCTCAGGCTTCAACCCTTCAGCGCATCATCGATGCGCCCCAGGCTTTCGTCGTGCCCCAACACGGCCATCATGGCAAACACGCTGGGGCTGTTGCTCCTGCCGGTCAGCGCGGCGCGTATCGGCCCGGCAATCTTGCCCAACCCCACGCCGGCACCTTCCGCCAGGGCCTTCGCATGCTGTTCCAGTTCGTCGCGCGTCCAGGCCGAAAGCCCGGCCAGCTGCTGTCGATACTGCACCAGCAGTTGAAGGCCAGCGGGGTCTAGCAACTTCTTTGCCGCTTCGTCCATGCTTAGCGGGCGTTTGCGAACAATCCAGTCGGCCGACATCGCCAACTCATTGAGATTCTTCGCCCTTGGCTTCAATTCGGCCATGCTGTCCTGCAACATGACAGTTTCGCTATCGCTTAAAGGCCGCCCAAGAGACTCGGCCATGCGCGGTGCCACCAGCGCCGCCAGCCGCCTGTCGTCGGCTGCCTTCATATAATGGGCATTCACGCTTTCCAGCTTCTTCAGATCAAAACGCGACGGCGACCGGCCGATGCCCGAAAGGCTGAACAGCGCGATCGCCTCGTCGCGCGTCACCAGTTCGGTATCGCCATGGCTCCAGCCCAGCCGCAGCAGATAATTCTCCAGCGCTTCCGGCAATATGCCCATCTCGTCGCGATAGGCTTCCACGCCCAGCGCGCCGTGCCGCTTGGACAGTTTCGCCCCATCCGGCCCGTGGATCATCGGCACATGGGCATAGGCGGGCACCGGCCAGCCCAGCGCCGCGATCAGCGCCATCTGCCGGAATGTGTTGGTCAGATGATCATCACCGCGAATCACATGGGTCACGCCCATGTCATGATCATCCACCACCACCGCCAGCATATAGGTGGGCGTGCCATCAGACCGCAGCAGCACGAAATCATCCAGCTCGCGGTTGGCCTGCACCACCCGGCCCTGCACCTGATCGTCAATCACCGTTTCGCCATCCACGGGGGCCTTCAGCCGCACCACATAGGGGGTTTCGGGCCAGTCCGTCCGGTCCCGCCAGCGTCCGTCATAGCGTTGCGGCAGGCCCTTTTCCTTCTGCCCGGCCCGCATCGCC
Source organism: Sphingomonadales bacterium UBA6171 (assembly GCA_002422985.1). GTDB lineage: Bacteria > Pseudomonadota > Alphaproteobacteria > Sphingomonadales > Sphingomonadaceae > Sandaracinobacteroides. The sequence continues at coordinate 20,169 of DITZ01000099.1, read as the reverse complement.
CCCAGTTCTTCGGTGCTGGCATAGCAGCGATAGGCCTTGCCCGCGGCCAGCAGCCCATGCGCCACTTCGGCATGGCGCGGCGCGCGGGCAAACTGGAACACCGGCGGCCGATCCGGGTTCAGCCCCAGCCAGGCCAGGCCCTCGATGATTTTCGCAATCGCATCATCGGTAGAGCGCGCCCGGTCGGTATCCTCGATGCGCAGCAGGAAGGTGCCGCCATTCGCTCTGGCATAAAGATAGTTGAACAGCGCCGTCCGTGCCCCGCCGATGTGCAGATAGCCGGTGGGAGAGGGGGCAAAGCGGGTAACGGGTGCGGGAAGGCTTGCGTCTGGCATGGAAGGGTCCGATGAAGTGAACAGGGTCGGCCAACCGGCAGCAGACAGAGGGTGTCTGCCGCCCCGAAGGCTGGAATGCGCCGCTGGCTAGCAGCATCTGGATGACCGCGCAAAATATGGCGGGGGCACCTGCGCGCCCGCTGTGGCCGTCTGCCGGCATCGCGCGCGCCGACTGGCTGTTTCTGGCAGCCCCGATGGCGCTGGGCACCGGCATCTGGCTGTGGTTCGCGCTGCCCGCAGCCCCCATGCGCGCCGGCGCGCTGCTCGCCGGGCTGCTGCTGGCGCTGGCATCGCTGGCGCTGCGCCGGCCACGGCCTGCGCTCACCATCCTTGGTCTCGCCCTGGCGCTGGGGGTGGCGGCGGCCGAATATCGCGCCCTGTCCGTGGCCCCGCCCCGCCTCTATCATCGCCTCACCGCCTTTCCCGTCACCGGCGAGATAATCGCCCGCGAAGCCCGCAACGGCGGCGCGGCCACCCGGCTGATCGTCCGCCGCCCCGGCAACGGCACCGATGCGCCGCACAAGGTTCGCATCACCTTCGACACCCGCCTGCCGCCGGCCTTCCGCCCCGGCGCCACCATCCGGGTGGTGGCAACGCTTGGCCCCTTTCCGCAGCCGGTGCTGCCGGGTGCCCATGATCCCGCCCGCGCCAGCTGGTTCGAGGGGCTGGCCGCCACCGGCCACGCCATGGCTGCGCCACAGCTGCTGGCCCCCGCCCATCGCCCGCCGCTCCTCGCCCGGCTGGACGGTCTGCGGCAGCGGCTCACGGCCTTCATCCGCCAGACGCTGCCATCCGACCCCGGCGGGCTGGCGATCGCGCTGACGGTGGGCGATCAGGGCGAAATCCGCCCCGAACTGGCCGAGGCGATGCGGATAGCGGGCCTTGCGCATATCCTCACCGTGTCCGGCTTTCACATCGCGGTGGTGGTGGGTGGCACGCTGCTGATGGTGCGCCGGCTGGTGGGGCTCTGGCCATGGCTGGCGCTGCGCCTGTCCGGCCGCACGCTTGGCGCCATCGCGGCGGGGCTGGCGGGCAGCTTCTATGCCCTGCTGTCGGGGGCCGAGGTTCCGGCCATCCGCGCGGCCATCATGGCCTGGGCGGTGATGCTGGCGCTCACCAGCGGGCGGCAGGCCATCTCGCTGCGGCTGCTGGCCATGGCCGCGGCCATCATCCTCCTCGCCCGGCCGGAGGCGCTGCTGTCGCCCGGCTTTCAGCTGAGCTTCGCCGCCGTCGCCGCGCTGGTCGCCTTTGCGGAATCGCGGGCCGGGCAGTGGCTGACCCGCCCGGCACCCGGCACGCCCGCCCTGCATCGCGCCGGCCGCTATCTGCTGGCACTGATCGTCACCGGGCTGGTCGCAGAACTTGTGCTCTCCCCCATCGCGCTGGCGCATTTCGGCCGCGCCGGTCTTTATGGCGTGGCCGCCAACATGCTGGCCATACCACTCACCAGCCTGGTCATCATGCCGCTCATCGGCCTGTTCCTGCTGGCCTCGCCCTTTGGCCTTGCCCCGCTGGTGGCGGTGCCGCTCGGCTGGGCGCTCAGCCTGCTGGCCGGCATCGGCGAACAGGTGTCCGGCTGGCCCCATGCCGCCGTCGCCATCTCCGCCGTGCCGCCCATGGCCTATGCGTCGGGCATGGCGGCGGCCTTGCTGGCGCTGCTGCTGGCCGGCCGCGCGCGGCTGCTGGCGCTGCCCGTCATCGCCGCCGCGCTGCTGCTCGCCATCTTCCTGCCCCGGCCAGACCTGTTCGTCAGCGCCGATGCGCGGCAGGTGGCGCTCGTCACCGCCGATGGCCTGCACGCGCTTCGGCCCCACCGGCGCGGCTTTCAGTGGCGCGCCTGGGAACAGGCCAGCAACCGCCGCGAAAGCGTGGGGCTGGCGCACCTTCCCGGCAGCCGTTGCACCGCCAGCTACTGCCTCCACCACGCCGATGGCCGCACGCTGCTGCTGTTCCGCACCAACACGCACATTGTCCCTTCCGCTTTGTGCGCGACGGCCGACATCATCGTCGCCCCCATGCCGCTGCCGCCCGCCTGCCAGCCGCGCCGTGCGCGCTTTGATTCCACCGCGCTGGTCGGCAGCGGCGCGGTTGCCATCCAGGGCGCACACCACATCCGCACCAGCGCCGATATCGCCGGCGATCATCCCTGGTCGCCATCCGCGCTTCCCGGCACGCGCATCAGCCTGCTAGGAACGCGGGAATGGACAGGGGTGATCTCGGAGTAAAGACCATGAACAGGGCGCAGGCGGCCGCGCGGCTCAAATGGCTGGCAGCCGAGATCGCCGCCCATTCCGCGCGCTATTATCAGGCCGATGCGCCCAGCATCAGCGATGCGGAGTTCGACGCGCTGGTGCGCGAAAACAGCGCGCTGGAAGCCGCCTTTCCCGATCTGGTGCAGCCGGATTCGCCTTCGTCGCAGGTTGGTGCCGCCCCGGTGCCGGGCTTTGCCAAATGGCGCCACGCCCGCCCCATGCTCTCGCTGGACAATGGTTTTTCCGCGCACGAAGCGCTGGAGTTCGAGGCCCGCATCCGCCGCTTCCTCAGCCTCCCCGCCACCGCCACCATCACCTTCACCGCCGAAGCCAAGATCGACGGCCTGTCGCTCTCCATCCGCTACGAAGCCGGCCGGATGGTAAGCGCCGCCACGCGCGGCGACGGCACAGAGGGCGAAAATGTCACCGCCAACGCCCGCACCATCGCCTGCATCCCGCCGCACCTGCCCGAAGGCGTGCCCGACATATTGGAGGTGCGCGGCGAGGTTTTTATGGATCTTGCGGATTTTCAGGCGCTGAACGCGGCGCAAGCGGCGTGCGGCGGCAAAATCTTCGCCAATCCCCGCAACGCGGCGGCCGGATCGCTGCGGCAGATCGATGCCGGCGTCACCGCCTCGCGCCCCTTGCGCTTCTATGCCCATGGCTGGGGCGAGATGAGCGCCATGCCGGCCGACACGCAGTTCGGCATGATGAAGGCGATCGAAAGCTGGGGCTTTCCGGTCTCAGACACGCTGGCGCGCGTCGATGGCATGGCCGCGGTGCTGGCGCGCTTTGAGCATCTGGCCGCCCGCCGCGCCACGCTCGGCTATGACATTGACGGGCTGGTATCCAAGGTGGACAGCCTCGCGCTTCAGGAGCGGCTGGGCTTTGTCGCGCGCGCGCCGCGCTGGGCAATGGCGCATAAATTCGCCGCCGAGCGCGCCACCACCGAATTGCTGGCGATCGACATCCAGGTCGGCCGCACCGGTGCGCTCACCCCCGTCGCCCGGCTGGCGCCGGTGAATGTCGGCGGCGTGATCGTCACCAACGCCACGCTGCACAATGAGGACGAGATCGCCCGCAAGGATGTGCGCCCCGGCGATCCGGTGGAACTGCAACGCGCCGGTGACGTGATCCCGCAAATCCTCCGCTGGGTGGGCGACGCCGACGCCCATGCCGCCCGCGCGCCCTTCCTCTATCCCGATCACTGCCCCGATTGCGGCAGCCTCGCCACGCGGGAGGAAGGCGAGGCGGTGCGCCGCTGCACCGGCGGCCTCATCTGCCCGGCGCAACGCTATGAACGGCTGCGCCATTTCGTCTCGCGCCGCGCGGTGGACATCGACGGGCTGGGCGGCCGCAGCATCGAGGAATTCATCGCCCTCGGCTGGCTGGACAGCCCCGCCGACCTGTTCAGGCTGCACCGGCACCGCGACGCGCTGCTGGGCCGCGAAGGCTGGAAGCAGCGCTCCGTCGCCAATCTGCTGGACGCCATCGACGCCCGCCGCACCGTTGGACTGGACCGGCTGCTGTTCGGGCTGGGCATCCGCCATGTCGGTGAAGTGACCGCGCGCGATCTGGCGCGCGCCACGGTCAGCAGCCGGGGCTTTCTGGCGCTGCTCGACACGCTGGTGGCGCATGACCCACCCCCGGCCCCGGGCGAAACGGCGGAAAAATATGCCAAACGCATCGCGCTCGAACGCGCGCAGCTGATCAATGTCGCAGGTGTCGGCCCCGAAGTCGCCACGGCGCTACGCGATTTCTGGGCGGAGCCGCACAACAGGGCGCTGGTGAAAGACCTGCTGACAGAGGTCACGCCCGCCGACGTCATCCTTGAAACCCGCACCTCCGCCGTCGCCGGCAAGACGATGGTCTTCACCGGCACCCTCAGCGCCATGAGCCGCGACGAAGCCAAGGCCCGCGCCGAGGCGCTTGGCGCCCGCGTCGCCGGCAGCGTCTCCGCCCGGACCGACCTGCTGGTAGCCGGCGCCGACGCCGGCTCCAAACGCGCCAAAGCCGAGGCACTGGGCGTTGCGGTGATCAGCGAGGAAGAATGGCTGGCGATGCAGGCGGAGGGTGACCTCCCATCCGGATAACCATGTCTTCCCCGCAGCCAGTGGGTGCGGTCATATGGATTTCGTCGAGGTCATCGTCATCCCCGCGATTGGTCACCCCCGCGCACGCGTGGACCCGGTTCTCACCAAAATGCGCAACCGCACCCAACTGGCTCCCCGCGTGCGCGGGGATGACATGGTTTTTTGCGGCGACGGTTTTCAAACATCGCCACCAACTCAACCCAGGACGCAATGGCGGCCGGCCCTCAAATCGAATCCGCGCGCCGTGCCGCCGCCGCCGTCCCCTTGCGCGCCCGCCGCAGCGCGGCTTTCGGCACGCCGGCCGTGCGTTTGCGCAGCACCAGCACCGGCCACTCCGCGCCATGGCCGGCGTGCACCAGCCGGAACCCCATCGCCTGATAGCGCGCCACCAGCCACCGCCGCTGGCTGTCCAGCAGGCCCGCCAGCACCAGATATCCGCCGCGCGCCACCATGCCGCCCAGCGACGGCGCCATGGCCGCCAGCGGCCCGGCCAGGATATTGGCCGTCACCAGCGGCCATGGCCCGCCATCGGCGATGTCGCGGTGCGCCACGCCAAAGGCCGTGCGCATCGCAATGCGGCCGGGCGCGATCCCGTTCACCTTTGCGTTGCGCACCGCCACCCGCACCGCGCGCCGGTCGATGTCGCTCGCCATCAGCCGCGCCCGGGGAAACAGCCGGCGGGCGGCAAAAATCAGCAGCCCGGTGCCCGTCCCCACGTCCAGCACGGCATGGGGCCGCGCCAGCTTCGCAATCCGCTGCAACGCCATCAGACAGCCAGCCGTCGTGTCATGCTGCCCCGTGCCAAAGGCGAGGCCCGCATCAATCACTATCGGCCACTGCCCGGCCAGCGCCTCGCCGCGATGGTCCGATGTGTGCACATGGAATCGCCCGGCATTCACCGGCTCCAGCCCGGCCTGCGACAGCGTCAGCCAGTCCGCATCCGGCAGCGGCTCCACCTGAGGCACCGCACCCAGCGCCGGTGCCAGCCCGGCGAGCAGCGCCAGCAGATCATCGCCCGGCGCATCCTCGCAATAGAGATGCAATGCCCAGCCACCGGGCCCTTCGGTCGCCACCAGCGTCGGCACCGGCTCCACACCCTCCAGCGGGTCGTCGATGACAGACAGGGCATCCGCCTCGGCCCGCGTGCAGTCGATCCGCGCCAGCCAGCCGTTTCCCGTCATCCCATCCAGTCCTTCACCGCTGCCACCGCGCGCGCCCCGCGCAGCGCCCAGTCGCCGCCCACCGGCACAAAGGCAAGCCCGCGCGCCATATATTCGGCCACCACAATATGGTGAAACGCCAGCCGTTCCTCGGCCTGCCCGAACATCCGCACGCTATCCGGCACAAAGGGCACATCGGGCAGCAGCAGCAGATGCAGCGCATCGGGGCTGCCGATCCCCGCCAGCACCGCGTCGCGGCCGCCAAACAACATGCTGGCCCAGGCCGTTGTCATCACAATATCGCTGTCCTCCACCACCAGCGCCGGGCGCGCGGCCATCACCCGTGCGGCCGCCGCCCGATGGCCACAGGCAATGGCGCGATGATCCTCCAGCGTCAGTGGCCGGTTCAGGGCCTCGGTATAGGTCCGGCCATATTCCGGCACCAGCGCGCCGCCGAACAACCGCGCCAGCTTCAGCGAAAGCATTGATTTGCCCGTGGATTCCACGCCAGACAGCACCAGCCGCTTCATTGCGCCACCCGCGCCCAGTCGCGCCAGCCCTTCGCCGCCACCGCCAGCAGCAGCGCATAGACCCCCGCCGTCCACCACAGGCCCTGCGTGGCATAAAGCCCGACCGAGCCGATATTCACCAGCACCCACAAGGGCCAGGTCTCCACCCGCCGCCGCGCCTGCCACCATTGGGCGGCAAGGCTGATCGCCATGTTGGCCGAATCCCACCATGGCGCGACCGCATCGGTCGTGCGCACCAGCAGCAGCGCCACCGCCGCGCTCATCGCCACCACCGCCGCCACCGTCGCCCCGCGCATCGCCCAGGAAAGCCGCCCAACCGGCACGTCGCCATCCGGCACCCGCGCCTGCCGCCAGTTCAGCAGCCCATAAATGTTAAGCGCCAGAAACAGGAATTGCAGCCCGAACGCCGCATAGAGCCGCGCCTGCCAGAAGAGCAGCGCATAGAGGCAGACCGCGGCAATCCCGAAAGCATAGTTCCAAAGCGACCGCCGCGCGACCAGCCACACAGTGACGAGCAGCAGCACGGCCGCCAGCATCTCGATCTGCACCGATGTCATCGGCGCCATCCCGCAACACCGGCAGCGGTGGCAGGTTGCGGCCCCGCGCGCGCAGTTCCGGGCCCTGCGATATGGCGATACGAATCATGGGCGCGCATAAGCGCCCTAGCTGGCGGGCGATGGCCCGGCCTGTCAAACCGGGCGCTGCCAATAGCATCCCCCGCCGATTCGCCCGGCGGCACCGCGCGCGCCCGATGGCCGATGCCGGCTGTCAGGCCGGGCGGCTGACCGCCGGGCCGGGCCGGGCCGCGCACTTCTGTGGCAAGGCTGGGGATAGCGGTCTGCAAGCCATGCCATAGTTGCATGGCTGCCATGGCAGGGGGCATATCTCACAGACGATGCGCTCGGCTGTTGCAACGATAATGAAACAGGGCCAATGCAGCGCTGTTCAGGGAATGAAATGAGGGATAGCCCGGCAATATGGCCCACACCAGACCGCTCTCGCCGCACCTTACGATCTGGAAATGGCGCATCACCATGGCCATTTCCATCATGCACCGCGCGACAGGCATGGCGCTGGTCTTTGCTGGCCTGCTCCTGTTCGCCCTGTGGCTGCTTGCCGCCGCCGCCGGCAAAGAGGCGTATGAGATGTTCGCCGGCCTTGCCGCCAGCCCCATCGGCTGGCTTATCTGGGTCGGCATCAGCTGGTCCTTTTTCCAGCATCTGCTGTCCGGCATCCGCCACCTGCTGATGGACAGCGGCTGGGGCTATGAACTCGGTGTTGCCCGCGCTTCCGCCATCTGGGTGTTCGTGGGTGCCGTTCTCCTCACCGCCGCCTTCTGGGCGGCCTTCTGTTTCGGGTCGGGGCTGGTCTGATGACGTCCAAATTCACATCCGCATCCACCATCAAGGGCGTGCGCGGCCTGGGGGCCGCCCGATCCGGCGTGCATCACTGGTGGATGCAGCGCGTCACCGCTGCCGGCAATCTGCTGCTGATGGCCTGGTTCATCATCTCGCTGATCCTGCTGCCGGATCTTTCCTTCGAAAGCGTCACCGCCTGGGTTGCCCGGCCGCTGGTCGCCATCCCGCTGCTGCTGCTCATCCTCTCCAGCTTCTGGCACGCCCGCCTTGGCGTGCAGGTGGTGCTGGAAGATTATGTCCACACCGAAGGCATGAAGCTGCTGGCCACGCTGGCGCTCAACTTCTTCATCCTCGGCACGGCGGCCGTCGCCATCTTCTCCCTGCTTTCCATCGCTTTCGGAGGCCCGCGTGCCTGAAGCCTATAAGATTATCGATCATAGCTATGACGCCGTCGTTGTCGGCGCGGGCGGCTCCGGCCTGCGCGCCACCATGGGCGTTGCCGGTGCCGGTCTCAAAACCGCCTGCATCACCAAGGTGTTCCCCACCCGCAGCCATACGGTGGCCGCCCAGGGCGGCATCGCCGCCAGCCTCGGCAATATGGGGCCGGATCACTGGACCTGGCACATGTATGACACGGTGAAGGGCAGCGACTGGCTGGGCGACCAGGACGCCATCGAATATATGGTGCGCGAAGCCCCGGCCGCGGTTTACGAGCTGGAACATGCCGGCGTGCCGTTCAGCCGCACCACCGAGGGCAAAATCTATCAGCGCCCCTTTGGCGGCATGATGCAGAATATGGGCGCCGGCCCGCCCGCGCAGCGCACCTGCGCCGCGGCAGACCGCACCGGCCACGCCATGCTGCACGCGCTCTATCAGCAGAGCCTGAAATATGACGCTGATTTCTATATCGAATATTTCGCCATCGACCTCATCATGGAAAATGGCGAATGCCGGGGCGTCATCGCCATCTGCATGGCGGACGGCTCCATCCACCGCTTCCGCAGCAAGGCCACCGTGCTGGCCACCGGCGGCTATGGCCGCTGCTATTTCTCCGCCACATCGGCCCACACCTGCACCGGCGACGGCGGTGGCATGGCGCTGCGCGCCGGCCTGCCGTTGCAGGATCTGGAATTTGTGCAGTTCCACCCCACCGGCATCTATGGCGCCGGCGTCCTCATCACCGAAGGCGCGCGCGGGGAGGGCGGCTATCTCACCAATTCGGCGGGCGAGCGGTTCATGGAACGCTATGCGCCATCCGCGAAAGACCTTGCCAGCCGCGACGTTGTCTCGCGCTCCATGGCGATGGAAATCCGCGAAGGCCGGGGCGTGGGGAAAGAGCGGGATCATATCTTCCTCCACCTCGATCATATCGACCCGAAAATCCTGCACGAGCGGCTGCCCGGCATCACCGAAACCGGCAAGGTGTTCGCCGGTGTTGATCTGACCCGCCAGCCGCTGCCCGTGGTGCCCACCGTCCATTATAATATGGGCGGCATCCCCACCAACTATCATGGCGAAGTGGTGACATTGCGCGATGGCAACCCCGACACCGTCGTTCCCGGCCTGTTCGCCGTGGGAGAGGCCGCCTGCGTCTCCGTCCATGGTGCCAACCGGCTTGGCTCCAACAGCCTGATTGATCTTGTGGTGTTCGGCCGCGCCACCGGCCACCGCATTGCAGAGCTGGTGAAGCCCGGCACGTCGCACAAGCCGCTGCCGGCCGATTCCGCCGATTTCGCGCTCAGCCGGCTCGATCATTTCCGCAACGCGCAAGGCGGCACGCCCACGGCCGACATCCGCCTGAAAATGCAGAAGACGATGCAGCGGCATTGCGCCGTGTTCCGCACCGAGGAACTGATGGCCGAAGGCGTCGATCTGATGAACGGCGTCTATGCGTCGATGCAGGACATTCAGGTGACGGATCGCTCGCTCATCTGGAACACCGACCTCATCGAGACGATGGAGCTGGATAATCTGATTTCCCAGGCCCAGTGCACCATCCGCGGCGCCATCGCCCGCAAGGAAAGCCGTGGCGCGCACATGCACGAGGATTATCCCAACCGGGATGACGACAACTGGATGAAGCACAGCATCAGCTGGTTCGAAGGCTGGGGCGGGCAGGGCGGCAAGGTCACGCTCGATAGCCGCCCGGTGCACGAATATACGCTGACCGAAGAAATCGATTATATCAAACCCAAGGCGCGGGTTTACTAATGACAAATGAAGAAAAGCTGCTCGAATATATTCGCCTGCATCCTGGAAAGGATGACGATGAGCTGGCTCGTTTGACCGGCATTAAGCCACGTCAACAAGTGAACCAGATTTGTAACCGTCTTGAGAAAAAGGGCTATCTGGTCCGCGAGAACGGTCCACTTAACAAGTTGGTCAATAGGGTTCGATAACGATGGCTGAATTCACACTCCCCGCCAACAGCAAGATTAACGGCAAGGGCAAGTCTTACCCCGCGCCCAATGGTGCAACGCGGGTCCGTACCTTCAAAATCTACCGCTGGTCGCCCGATGACGGGCAGAATCCGCGCTACGACAGCTATGCGCTCGATCTCGATGATTGCGGGCCGATGGTGCTGGACGCGCTGATCAAGATTAAATCAGAGATTGATCCCACGCTCACCTTCCGCCGGTCGTGCCGCGAGGGCATCTGCGGCAGCTGCGCCATGAACATCGATGGTGCCAACACGCTCGCCTGCACCATGGCGATCAACGATGTGAAGGGCGATGTGACCATCACGCCGCTGCCGCACATGGAGGTCGTGAAAGACCTGGTGCCCGACATGACGCATTTCTACGCGCAATATGCGAGCATCAAGCCCTGGCTGCAAACCGTCTCGCCCGAGCCGGCGCTGAAGGAGCGCGTGCAATCGCCGGACGACCGCGCGAAACTGGATGGCCTTTATGAATGTATCCTGTGCGCCTGCTGCTCCACCGCCTGCCCCAGCTATTGGTGGAACAGCGATCGCTTCCTCGGCCCCGCCATCCTGCTGCAAGCCTATCGCTGGCTGGCCGACAGCCGCGACGAGATGACCGGCGAGCGGCTGGACGCGCTGGAAGACCCCTTCCGCCTCTATCGCTGCCACACCATCATGAACTGCGCCACCGTCTGCCCCAAGGGCCTGAACCCCGCCAAGGCCATCGCGGAAATCAAGAAACTGATGGTGGCACGGGCTATTTGATGGACGGCGCAATTTCCTCCCCTCCCCTTGCACGGAGGGGCCGGGGGTGGGGGCTCTCGCCCAATCACAACTTCTGCTAACAAAACCCATGCCCGCCCCAACCCTCATAATCGAAGGCCCCTACCGCGGCTGGAACAGATGGCACGCCAGCAACGAGGGCCGCTTCACCGATCATCTGGGCGAGATTTATTACCGCGACGGTGCCTATCCCGACGGCAGCGGCGTCGTCTGCGCCATGGAAACCGCCCGCCATCACAGCAACGGCCTCGGCTTCCTGCATGGCGGCTTGCTGATGGCCTTTGTCGATGTGGCGCTGTTCACCGTCATCCGCCACCAGCTCAGCCGCGAAAAGGGCGCGGTCACGCTCCAGGCCAGCACCGATTTCATCGGCGCCGGCACGGTTGGCAAGCCACTGGAAGGCCGCGGCCATGTGGTGAAGGAATCCGGCAAGCTCATCTGGGTCGCCGGCACGCTCACCCAGGATGATGGCGCGCATCTGGTGGCGCAATGGCATGGCATATTGCGAAAGATTATCCGCAAGCCATGAAATGCCCGCTGCGCGACCATTATGACGCCCTTGTCGCCAGCGGCGAACTCCAGCCCGATCCCGCCCAGTCCGCGCTGGCAGACCGGCTGGGCGCGCTGGCGCAGGCCGCCGGCACGCCCGTGGCAAAGCCCGGTTTTCTCGGCCGCCTGCTGGGCAGGGCGCCGCCGCCCACATTGCGCGGCATCTATCTGTGGGGCGGGGTAGGGCGCGGCAAGTCCATGCTGATGGACCTGTTTTTCGACCATGCCGCGATCACGCCCAAACGCCGCATCCACTTCCACCAATTCATGCTGGAAACCCACGCCCGCATCCACCGCCAGCGGCAGCGCGATCCGGGGGACCCTATTCCCGCCGTCGCCAATCTATGGGCGGCAGAGGCAAAACTGCTCTGCTTTGATGAAATGCAGGTCAATAATGTCGCCGACGCGATGATCCTCTCGCGGCTGTTCACCGCCTTGCTGGACGCCGGCACACTGGTCGTCACCACCTCCAACCGCGCGCCCAAAGACCTGTATAAACACGGCCTGTCGCGCGAGCTGTTCCTGCCCTTCATCGCCCTCATCGAACGCGAGCTGGACGTGATCGCGCTCGACGGACCAACGGATTATCGGCTGGACCGTATCGGCGGCATGCCCAGCTATTATGTGCCGAACGGCCCGGAGGCGACGCAGGCCCTGTCGCGGCTCTTCTTCCGCCTCACCGATTTCCCGGTGGAGGACGCGCGCCATGTTCCTTCGCTGGCGCTGGATGTCGGCGGCGGACGCACGCTCACCGTGCCGCGCACCATCAAGGGCGTCGCCGTTTTTTCGTTCCGGAAATTATGCGGAGAGGCGCGCGGCGCGGCGGATTATCTGGCGGTCGCCCGCACCTTCCACACCGTCTTTCTGGTCGGCGTGCCTATTCTTGGGCCGGAAAAACGCAATGAAGCCAGCCGCTTCATCACGCTGATCGACGCGCTCTACGAATGGCGGGTAAAACTGTTCATCGCCGCCGACGCCCCGCCGGAAAAACTCTATCCCGCCGGCGACGGCCGCTTCGAGTTCGACCGCACCGTATCGCGGCTGATGGAAATGCAGTCCGAAACCTATCTGGCCGAAGGCCATGGTCTCCGCGCATAGCGCGACCTTCTCCCCTCCCCTTGCACGGAGGGGCCGGGGGTGGGGGCGCAGGGTCAGAAACCCGGCCCCGCCACCTCAGGCCACCACAGCCCGCCGCCGCCGCAACATGGTGCCCACCAGCCCGAAGCCGGCGATCAGCATCGCCCAGGTCGCCGGCTCCGGCACCGCACCGGCAAGGCCGTCGCTGCCAAAGTCCGCATTGCCGGCAAAGCTGCCCAGTTGCACCTGCCCCTTCTGCCGCATTTCCGCCGCCACGATGGTGCCGGAAAGCTGGTTCAGATTGGTCACCACCGCATTGGTCGCCAGCACAGAGCCGAACATCTGGCGATTCAGATTCAGCACCGTGGCATCGGCAAAGTTCCAGATGATATTGTCCGCCACCGTCCAGTTCATGCCGCCCAGCGAATTGGCGTTCCAGTTATAGCTGCCGTCGCCGCTGATATTGAAAATCACGGTGTTGGCCGGATTGGCGAGCTTCAGGTCGAACTCCGCAGCGCTGAAAATCGAATCCGTGATGTTGAACACCGAAATACCGGAACCATCGTCCATGGCGTTGAAGGTCATGCGGCCATAATAAGAGGTGATGCTGTTGCCGGCGGTCGTCGAAAGCCCGGTCAGCGCCAGCGAGGTGGCATTGAGATCGGCCTGCAACTTCTCCTGCTCGGCCGTCAGGCCCGACACAAGCTGGTCGGCATAATCCCCGCCCAGCCGGGTTGTCACCTTTGCGCCATTGGCGTTCAGATAGCCGCTCCTGCCGCCACCAACCGAAATGGCGGAGCCGGCGGAGCCGTTCAGGTTCCGCACGTCGCCGCCGATGTTCACAATCGCGTTGCCGGCGTTCATGTTCATGCCGGAGGCCAGATTGCCGCCCACCGCAACAGCGGCCGGCGCGCCGATGCTGCCATTGCCGCCATTGGAACCATTGTGCAGCTTGATGTCATTGCCGGACACATCGCCGACCACGCTCAGCGTCGCACGGCCGGATTCGGCCTGGCTGCGCGCGCTGTTGCCGGTGCCATATTGGCCACCGCCCGTCAGATCACCGCCGACAAAGGTCTTGCCTTCAACATTCTGGTTGTTCTGCTTCAGATCGCCAAAAACGATCAGGTTCAATTCCCGCATCGCCTGAAGGCCGGCGGCCGGATTGCCAACAGGTGCCGCGGCAAAAGCCGGAGCAGCAAGCAGCAGCGCGGAAGCAATCCCGCCAATAAGCGCGGCGCGGTTCATGATGATTTCCCTGTTCATTGGTGACACATCATATATCGGCACGCACAGCCGCTTTTTCAACGCGCGGCAATGTCAATCATTGTTAACCATCATCAACCTATTTGTGCGCATCGCCAGGCCGGGCGATGGTGCACGGTCGGCCGCGCGCTGGCGGCCGCGGCAAAGCGCCGCCAGAACCGCCCCCGCCGCAATGGAACAGCAGCGGAAACCCATGAATTCGGCATGCATGGCTGCCCTGCCGATTGACGGCAACGAAAGCCGGGGGCTATCGCAACGCCGCATTCCTTTCGCACAGCATATGAGGGTTCCATGGCACGCAAGAAGATCGCGCTTATCGGCGCAGGCAATATCGGCGGAACGCTGGCGCATCTGGCCGTCGCCAGGGAGCTGGGCGATGTTGTCCTGTTCGACGTGGTGGAAGGCGTGCCGCAGGGCAAGGCGCTCGATCTCGCCCAGTGCGGCCCGGTGGAGGGCTTCGATGCCAGTTTGAAGGGCAGCAATGATTATGCCGACATCGCTGACGCCGATGTCATCATCGTCACCGCCGGCATCGCTCGCAAGCCCGGCATGAGCCGTGACGATCTGCTCGGCATCAATCTCAAAGTCATGAAGGCCGTCGGCGAAGGCATCGCCGCCTATGCGCCGAACGCCTTTGTGATCTGCATCACCAACCCGCTCGACGCGATGGTCTGGGCGCTGCGCGAATTCTCGAAGCTGCCGCATCATATGGTGGTCGGCATGGCCGGCGTGCTCGATTCGGCCCGCTTCCGCCACTTCCTCGCCGACGAGTTCAAAGTGTCCGTGAACGACGTCACCGCCTTCGTGCTGGGCGGCCATGGCGACACGATGGTGCCGGTCGTGGAATATTCCACCGTGGCCGGCATCCCGATCCCCGATCTCATCAAGATGGGCTGGTCAACCAAAGAGCGGATCGACGCCATCGTCCAGCGCACCCGCTCGGGCGGCGGCGAGATCGTTGGCCTGCTGAAAACCGGCAGCGCCTTCTATGCGCCCGCCACCAGCGGCATCGAGATGGCGGAAGCCTATTTGAAGGACAAGAAGCGCGTCATCCCCTGCGCGGTGAACCTCACCGGCCAATATGGCGTCAACGATCTTTATGTGGGCGTCCCCTGCGTCATCGGCGCCGGCGGCGTCGAAAAAGTGGTCGAAATCGCCTTGACGGATGAAGCCAGGGCCAATTTCACCGTCTCGGTCGATGCGGTGAAGGAACTGCTGGCGGCGTGCAGGGCCATCGAGCCGAGCCTCGCCTGATGCCGGACGACGCGACGCCACGATCGGATTGGAGCAGGGCTGAAATTTCGGCCCTGTTCGACCTGCCTTTCATGGACCTGATCCTGAAATCGCAGGCCATCCATCGCCGCAATTTCCCGGCGAACCGGGTCGAGATGGCGACGCTGATGTCGATCAAAACCGGAGGCTGCCCGGAAAACTGCGGCTATTGCTCGCAATCCGCCTCCTTCGAAACCGGCGTGAAAGCGGAAAAGCTGGCGGACCTCGACAGCGTGGTGGCGGCCGCCCGCGCCGCCCGTGCCTCCGGCTCCTCCCGCTTCTGCATGGGGGCCGCCTGGCGCTCCCCCAAGGACCGGGACATGGGCCGGCTCACCGCGATGATAGGGGCGGTGAAGGCCGAGGGGCTGGAAAGCTGCATGACGCTGGGCATGCTGGAGCCGGGCCAGGCCGAACAACTGGCCGCCGCCGGGCTGGACTGGTATAACCACAATCTCGACACCTCCCCCGAACATTACCCGTCCATCGTCACCAGCCGCACCTATGCAGACCGGCTGAACACGCTGGAGGCTGTCCGTCAGGCCGGCATCGGCGTCTGCTGCGGCGGCATCCTCGGCCTTGGCGAAACATCGGCCGATCGCGTCGGCCTCATCCATGCGCTGGCAACGCTGCCCGAACATCCCGGTTCGGTGCCGATTAACGCGCTGGTCCCTATTCCGGGCACGCCGATATCCGGCAATGTGGTGCCGGCGGGCGAGATTGATTTCATCCGCACCATCGCGGTCGCGCGCATCACCATGCCGCAATCGGTGGTGCGGCTTTCGGCCGGCCGCACCGCCATGGGTGACGCGATGCAGGCGCTCTGCTTCCTTGCCGGCGCCAACAGCATCTTTGCCGGAGACCGGTTGCTCACCACAGACAATGTCGCGATGTCGGATGATATTCGCCTGCTGGCGTCCCTTGGAATCGAAGCCGAAGCCGTGCGCCCATCCGTCGCGTCCGGCCAGTCCACCCAATATCAACAGGAGATGGCATGAACATCCATGAATATCAGGCCAAGGAACTGCTGGCCAAATGGGGCGTCCCCATTCCCAAAGGCATCGCCGCCTTCAGCGTGGAGGAGGCCGTCGCCGCCACCGCACAACTGCCGGGGCCGCTCTATGTGGTGAAGGCGCAAATCCATGCCGGCGGCCGGGGCAAGGGCAAATTCGTCGAACTGCCGCCGGAAGCCAAGGGCGGTGTCCGCCTCGCCAAGTCGGCTGAGGAGGTCGGCCTCGCCGCCGCAGACATGCTGGGCAACACGCTCGTCACCATCCAGACCGGCGAATCGGGGAAACAAGTGAACCGCCTCTACATCACCGACGGCGTTGATATCGCCAAGGAATTCTACCTTGCCTTTCTGGTGGACCGGGCAACCGGCCGCGTCGCCTGCGTCGCTTCCACCGAAGGCGGCATGGATATCGAAACCGTCGCGCACGACACGCCGGAAAAAATCCACACCTTCGCCATCGATCCGGCCACCGGCTGGGGCGCGCACCATGGCCGGGCGGTCGCCGCTGCGCTGAAGCTCACGGGCGATCTGGCCAAACAGGCGGCCGACACCGCCGCCAAACTCTATGCCGCCTTTGTCGGGACAGACGCTTCGCAGATCGAAATCAACCCGCTCGCCGTCACCACGGACGGCAAGCTGATGGTGCTCGACGCCAAGGTCGGCTTCGATCCCAACGCGCTCGCCCGCCACCCGGACATTGTCGCCCTGCGCGACCTGACGGAGGAAGACCCGGCCGAAGTCGAAGCATCCGAATATGATCTCGCCTTCATCAAGCTGGATGGCAATATCGGCTGCCTGGTCAATGGTGCCGGCCTTGCCATGGCGACGATGGACATCATCAAGCTGAACGGTGCCGAACCCGCCAACTTCCTCGATGTCGGCGGCGGCGCCAACAAGGAGAAGGTGACGGCGGCCTTCAAGCTGATCCTGAAGGATCCAACCGTGAAGGGCATTCTCGTCAACATCTTCGGCGGCATCATGNNGCGCTGCGACATCATCGCAGAGGGCATAATCGCGGCCGCCAAAGAAGTGAATCTTTCGGTGCCGCTCGTGGTTCGCCTCGAAGGAACCAATGTCGAGCTTGGCAAGGATATTCTCGCCAAGTCCGGTCTCCCCATCGTGTCCGCCAATGATCTCGGTGATGCCGCCAGAAAGATCGTCGCCGAAGTCGGAAAGGCTGCCTGATGTCCATTCTTGTCAACGCCAGCACCAAGGTCATCTGCCAGGGCTTCNNATGGCACCAAGATGGTCGGCGGCACGGCACCGGGGAAGGGCGGACAAACCCACCTCGGCCTCCCCGTGTTCGACACCGTGCTTGAAGCGCGCGAAGCAACAGGGGCGGATGCGTCCGTCGTCTATGTGCCGCCGTTCGGCGCGGCAGACGCCATTCTTGAAGCCATCGCGGCGGAAATCCCGCTCATCGNNTGCATCACCGAAGGCATTCCGGTGCTGGACATGGTGCCGGTGAAGCGCGCGCTGGTCGGCTCCAAATCGCGCCTCATCGGCCCGAACTGCCCCGGCGTGCTCACGCCCGGCGAATGCAAGATCGGCATCATGCCCGGCTCGATCTTCTCCAGGGGGTCGGTCGGTGTCGTCTCGCGCTCCGGCACGCTCACCTATGAAGCCGTGTTCCAGACGACCAACGAAGGTCTTGGCCAGACAACGGCCGTCGGCATCGGCGGCGATCCGGTGAACGGCACGAACTTCATCGACGTGCTGGAGCTTTTCATGGCCGACGAAGCCACGAAATCCATCATCATGATCGGCGAAATCGGCGGCTCGGCCGAAGAAGAAGCCGCCCAGTTCATCAAGGACGAAGCAAAGCGCGGCCGCAGGAAGCCGATGGTCGGCTTCATCGCCGGCACGACCGCCCCGCCGGGCCGCCGCATGGGCCATGCCGGCGCCATCGTGTCGGGCGGCCAGGGCAAGGCCGAAGACAAGATAGCCGCCATGGAATCGGCCGGCATCACCGTCTCGCCCAGCCCGTCCGAGCTTGGCCGCACGCTGAAGGCCATCCTGAACGGCTGATCTGCTGACCCCCCGCGCACCAACGGGCGCGGGGGGTGACAGGCCGCGATGGATTGCCCGGCCTTACGGTTTTTCAGGCCGGTTCATTCAGGCCGGTTCATTCAGAGCCTTATCCGCATGGCAGCTATGTCGATACGCAACAGCGGTTGAGGCAGCGGCAATTCGCCGCTATCGCTTTCCTGATATAGTGTATGAGGTTCAAAGCAATGACAGACGGCTGGAGCGATCCCCTGCCGCGCCCAAGCTGGGCGCGTCCCACCTGGCCGCCCACGCCTGACGATGATCTGACGCTCGCGTTCGATTACGGCCTGCCCGGCAGGGCCGCCGCGGCCGTCGCCAGGGCCAATGGCAAGGCCGCACCCGCCGCCAATTCCGAAGACGCGCGCCGCGCGGCGGAAGAAACCGTCAAGGCAACGATGCTGATCCGCACCTATCGGGTGCGCGGGCACCTTGCTGCCACGCTCGATCCGCTGGGTCTGGCCGAACGCGATCTTCCCGCCGATCTCACGCCCGAATATCATGGCCTCACCGATCCGAATCGCACCGTCTATATCGGCGGGCTGTTCGCCGGCATCGAAACGGTCACGGTGGCCGAACTGGTCACCATCCTGCGCGCCAATTATTGCGGCCATGTCGGCATCGAATATATGCACATCAATGATGTGGAAGAGCGCCGCTTCCTGCAGGAAAAGATCGAGGGACGGGACAAGGAAATCCACTTCACGCTGAACGGCAAAAAGGCGATTCTCAACAAGCTCATCGAAGCCGAACAGTTCGAACGCTTCCTCGCGCGCAAATATGTCGGCACCAAGCGGTTCGGCCTCGACGGTGCCGAAGCCGCCATCCCCGCGCTCGAAGCCATCATCAAGGTCGGCGGTGCGCTGGGTGTGCGGGAAATCGTCATCGGCATGCCGCACCGCGGCCGCCTCAACGTGCTCGCCAATGTGATGCAGAAGCCGTTTCGCATCATCTTCCATGAATTTTCCGGCGGCTCCGGCAATCCGGACGATGTGGGTGGTTCGGGCGATGTGAAATATCACCTCGGCGCCTCCACCAATCGCCAGTTCGATGGCAATGAAGTCCATCTCTCGCTCACCCCCAACCCGTCGCACCTGGAGGCGGTGAACCCCGTGGTTCTCGGCAAGGTGCGCGCCACCCAGCAACTGCGCACCGCCGGCCGCACGCTCAGCCGGCCGGATGAAGTGCAGGATGAAGTGCTCCCCGTGCTGCTGCACGGTGACGCCGCCTTTGCCGGGCAGGGCATTGTGGCGGAATGTTTCGGCTTCTCCGGCGTTCCCGGCTATTCCACCGGCGGCACCATCCACTTCATCGTCAACAATCAGGTCGGCTTCACCACCTCGCCGGCCTTCGCGCGCTCCAGCCCCTATCCGTCGGATGTGGGCAAGATCGTGCAGGCGCCCATCTTCCACGTCTATGGCGACGATCCGGAAGCCGTGATCTTTGTCACCAAGGTCGCCACCGAGTTCCGGCAGAAATTCAACCGCGACGTCGTGATCGACATGTGGTGCTATCGCCGNNCCTTCACCCAGCCGCTGATGTATGCGAAAATCCGCCAGCATCCGTCCATCAGCGCCATCTATGCCGAACGGCTGGTGCAGGAAGCCGTGGTCACACAGGCCGAGGTTGACGCGATGGAGGCCGAATTCGTCGCCCGCCTGGAGGCCGATTTCGAAGCCGCGCCGCACTTCACCCCCAGCCGCGCCGAATGGTTCGGCGGCCGCTGGCAGGGCCTGTCGCAGCCGGCCGATCCCGTCACCGCCCGCCGCGCCGCCGAAACCGGCGNNGCCGGTCGAACGGCTGCGCGCGCTGACGCAGCAGCTGCACACCATCCCCGAAGGCCTCACCATCCACCGCACGCTGGAGCGCGTGATCGCCGCCCGCACCGCGGCGGTCGAATCCGGCGAAGGGCTGGACTGGGCGACCGGCGAGGAACTGGCCTTCGCCACGCTGGTGACAGACAGGGACGGCTATGGCGTCCGCCTGTCGGGTCAGGACAGCGGCCGCGGCACCTTCT
>DITZ01000098.1:521-37561 GCA_002422985.1 Sphingomonadales bacterium UBA6171 | reverse complement strand
TCATGCAGCAGGATGCCCGGCCAGCCCGGCCCCAGCACCACGGGCATCACCCCGGCCGGTGCCGCCACGCTTTCCTGATTCACCAGCGATTGCGCCAGCGCCAGGGCGATGGCGCGCTGCCATTCGGTTTCGTCGAACAGCCGGTCATACAGGTGCCTGCCGCCGATGCCCCAGCTCCCGGCCTCGCGCCGGCCGTTCACCTCGGTCACGATGGCAATATTCAGCCGCACCAGCGGCCGCACATCGGAAATCGTCAAACCGTCTGCGCGCACGATGCCGATATGGCTGTGGCTGGCGGCAAGGCTGGCCGTCACCTGCACCACCCGCGCGTCGCTTCCGCGTGCGGCCGCGTCAATCGCCTGCAACAGCGCCACTTTCCGGGCAAAGGGCACGGCGGCAATCGGGTCATCGTCGGTATAGAGCCGCCGGTTGGTGGCGCGCGGTGCCTCCAGCCGCACGCTGGCGGGCGTGCCGCCGCGCACCAGCGCCACGGTATCGGCCGCGCGCGCCACGGCCCCGGCCGTCACATCGGTGGAATGGGCAAAAGCGGTCATCTCGCCCATCACGCCGCGCAGGCCAAAGCCGTGCGAACGGTCAAAGGTCGCCGCCTTCAGCCGGCCATCGTCAAAGGCCAGGCTTTCGGATGAGGCGCGCTGGATGAACAGCTCTCCATCGTCCATCCCGTCGAGCGCGCGGGCGGTAAGGCGGGCAGCCTCATGAGGGTCGAGGCGGTCAAAAAGCGATGCGTCCATCGGCCCTGTCTAGGGCAGCGGTGCCGCTTCGCCAACCGCCGGCGCGGGACATTTGCTGTTAAAGCACCGCGTCGCCCACAAAGGGGTTGGACTGCCGCTCCCGCCCGAAGGTGCTGACGGGGCCATGGCCCGGCACAAAGGTGGTGGCATCGCCCAACGGCCACAGCCGCGTGGTGATGCTGCGCACCAGCTGCTGGAAATCCCCCCTGGGGAAATCGGTGCGGCCAACACTGCCCTGAAACAGCACATCCCCCACGATCGCCAGATTGCTGGGCGCATGGTGAAAAATCACATGGCCGGGTGTGTGGCCGGGGCAGTGATACACATCCAGCACGAGATTTCCGACCGTCACCTGATCGCCATCATACAGCCAGCGGTCCGGCGTGAAGGCGGTGGCGCCCGCCACGCCATATTGCGCGCCGACCTCAGGGTTCATGTCGATCCAGAATTTATCGTCCGGATGCGGGCCTTCGATCGGCACGCCCAGCCGCGCCGCCAGCACGCCCGCCAGCCCGCAATGGTCGATATGGCCGTGGGTTATCAGCAGCTTCTCGATCGTCACCCCCTGCTCGGCCGCCACCTTCAGCAGATGATCGAGATCGCCGCCCGGATCGGTGAAGGCCCCGCGCATGGTTTCGGTGCACCAGATGAGGGTGCAATTCTGCTGCATCGGCGTGACCGGCACGATGACAGCGCGCATGGGGGGCGTGGAGGACATAGCGCCCATGTGGCATCGCCGGGGCATGGCTGCAACCACCGGTAACGCCCTTGCAGCCAGCCCCCGTCTGCGCCACATCGGCCCCCACATGCACCCCGCGCCCCCCACCGAGCCGCAAGGCGACGCCGATTTCCGCACCCTGCGGCGATTCCTGCCCTATCTGTGGCCGGCGGGACAGGTGGCGCTGAAGGCGCGGGTTGTGCTGGCGCTGGCGCTGGTGCTGATCGCCAAGGCCGTGCTGCTGGTGATGCCCTTTGCCTATAAGGGCGTGATCGACCGGATGGCGGGTGCCAGCGGCCAGGGGCAGGCCGTGTGGGTCATCGTCGCGCTTGTCTGGGCCTATGCCGCCGCGCGCTTTGGGGCGCTGCTGTTCGACAATCTGCGCAACGCCGTGTTCGAGCGGGTGGGGCAGGAGGCGACCCGCCAGCTCGCGGTGGAACTGTTCCGCCACCTGCACCGCCTGCCGCTGAAATTCCACCTGGAGCGCAAAACCGGCTCGCTCACCCGCATCATCGAGCGCGGCACCAAATCCATCGACATGATGCTCTATATGCTGCTGTTCAATCTGGCGCCCGTCGCCATCGAGCTGACCGCCGTGCTCATCATCTTCGGCTCCCGGCTGGGGCTGGAACTGGTGGCGGCCACGCTGGTGATGGTGATCGCCTACAGCTGGTTCACCGGCACGATCACCCGCTGGCGCACCGACCTGCGCCGCAAGACGGTGGAGATGGACAATCAACAGTCCGCCCGCGCGCTCGATTCGCTGCTGAATTATGAAACGGTCAAATATTTCAACGCGGAACAGCTGGAAACCCGCCGTTACGAGCACGCCGCGCGCCGCTATGCCGATGCCGCGACCCAGTCGGAAACCTCGCTCGCCTGGCTCAATATCGGGCAGTCGGCCATCACCAATATCATGATGGGCGGTGCCATGGCCTTCACCGTCCATGGCTGGGCCGAGGGCCGCTTCACCCCCGGCGACGTGGTGCTGGTGAACACGCTGCTCGCCCAGCTTTTCCGCCCACTGGACATGCTGGGCATGGTCTATCGCGAGGTGAAACAGGGCCTGATCGACATGGAGGCGATGTTCGCGCTGATCGACACAGCGCCAACCATCACCGATGCGCCCGCAGCACCGGCACTCCGCGTAACCGGCGGCGCGATCCGCTTTCGGGATGTGCGCTTTGCCTATGATCCGCGCCGGGAGATTTTGAAGGGCCTGTCGTTCGACGTGCCCGCCGGCACCCGCACGGCGATCGTCGGCGCAACCGGGGCCGGCAAATCCACCATCGCCCGTATCCTGTTCCGATTCTATGATATTTCTGGCGGCAGCGTCGAGATTGACGGGCAGGACATCCGCAGCGTGACGCAGGAAAGCCTGCGGGCCCATATCGGCATCGTGCCGCAGGATACGGTGCTGTTCAACGACAGTATCGGCTTCAACATCGGCTATGGGCGGGAGGATGCCGACAGGGCCGCCATCGAAAACGCGGCCCGCGCAGCGCAGATCCATGAATTCGTCACCCGCCTGCCCGATGGCTATCGCACCATGGTGGGCGAGCGCGGCCTCAAATTGTCGGGCGGCGAGAAGCAGCGCGTGGCCATTGCCCGCACGCTCCTGAAAAACCCGCCGATCCTGATTCTGGACGAAGCGACCAGCGCGCTCGACAGCGCCACCGAGGCGGGCATTCAGGATGCGCTGGAAGCCGCCGAACGCGGCCGCACGACGCTGGTCATCGCGCACCGCCTGTCCACCATCGTGGACGCCGATCAGATTCTGGTGATGCACGACGGTCAGGTCGTGGAGCGCGGCCGCCATGCCGAGCTGCTGGCGGCGGGCGGTGCCTATGCCGAACTATGGGCGCTTCAGGCCGCCGAGGAGGAGGCGCTGCCGTTCAACCCCGCGTCCGTCCCCCTGTCCATCATCAGCGGGTAACGGAAGCCGCCTGCATTTCGTCCGCCGGGCTCTGCGCGATTGCCATGGCACCAAATCCGCCGAGGAAACCGAGCGCGACTGCGACGATGAAAATCTGTCGGTTCATCATTGCCATCATGTCCCACACCTTTGGCTGGCAGGCCGCAGCCCCTTGGCTGCACCCGATTCTTCACTGCCGTTTTCTAGGGTGGTTCTATGACAGTCTGCGTGCCGATGTTGTTAACGAGTGTTAAATTCCGCCCCTATTCAGGGGATAACAGCCTATCGCGGCAGCGGCTGTATCGGCCCTTCTGCGCGGCCATGCACGAACTGGTCCACATAGGCGTTGCCGCTGCTGTCCAGCGCCGCCACACTGCCCTGCCAGATAATGCGCCCCTGATGCAGCATCGCCACACGATCGGCGATTTTCCGGGCGGAGGCCATGTCGTGCGTGATGGTGATGGCGGTCGCGCCAAGCGCCGTCACCTGCTCCCGGATCAGCGCATTGATGACATCCGCCATGATCGGGTCCAGCCCGGTGGTCGGCTCGTCAAAGAATATGATCTCCGGCCGGGCGGCAATCGCGCGGGCCAGCGCCACCCGCTTCTGCATCCCGCCAGACAGCGCCGCCGGCCGCAGATCGGCGATATCCGCCCCCAGCCCCACGCGCGCCAGCGTGGCAACGGCCATGGCGCGCATGTCTGCCGCCCTGATGGCACCACCCGCCGTCAGCGCGAAGGTGACATTGCGCCAGACGGGCAGCGAATCAAACAGCGCGCCACTTTGGAAAAGCATGCCGAATCGCGCGCGCATCCGGTCCCGCGCGGCGCCGTTCAGCCCCACCGTCTCCACGCCGTCCAGCCGGATGGAGCCGCTGTCCGGCGCCACCAGCCCCAATATGCTTTTCAGCAGCACGGATTTGCCCGTGCCCGATCCGCCGATCACCACCACCGATTCGCCGACGCCCACCTCCAGGTCCAGCCCGGCCAGCACCGGCTTGGGCCCGAAGGCTTTGGTCAGCCCGTGGATGGCGATGCGCGGCGTCATGCGCCGAACACCAGCACGGTGATGATGAGGTTCAGCATCAGGATGAGGATGAAGGCCGTCACCACCGCCGCCGTCGTCGCCCGCCCCACGCCCGCCGCACCGCCAGAGGAGCGGAACCCGTGATAGCAGCCCGAAAGCGCGATAACAAAGCCGAACGCCGCCGCCTTCACCAGCGAGGAAATGACGTCATCCGCCTCCAGATAGCGGCGCGTGGTTTCGAGATAGGTCGCCCCGTTGAAGCCCAGCCGGCTGACCGCCAGCCCATAGCCGCCCAGCACGCCGATGATATTGGCGATCAGCACCAGAAACGGCATCATCAGCGTGGCGGCAATCAGGCGCGGCGCCACCAGATAGCGCCAGAGGTCCGTCCGCAACGTCACCATTGCATCCAATTGTTCCGTCACCCGCATGGTCGCCAGCTCGGCCGCCATGGCAGAGGACACCCGCCCCGCCACCATCAGGCCGGCCAGCACCGGCCCAAGTTCGCGCACCATGGCAATCATCGTCACGGCCGGCACGGTTGATTCCGCATTGAAGCGCGAGCCGCCGACATAGATTTGCTGGGCCAGCGCGGCCCCGGTGAACAGCGCCGTCAACCCCACCACCGGCAGCGAGAACCAGCCGATAATCGCCATCTGCTCGACCAGCCGCGCCGGATACCAGGGCGGCGTAACCCCGCGCCCCAGCGCCGTGCCGGCAAAGCGCGCCATCCGCCCCACCACGGCGAACACCTCCAGCGTGGCGGCACCAATGCCGATTAAGAAAACGATAAGGGCGGAAAACAGCCGATTCATTGCCAGCGCCTTGGCGCACGTCGGGAAAGCCCGGTCAACAGTTCATATTCCGAAAAACCCGAAAGCGCCGACAGCGCCGCCAGATCCCAGTCCAGCGCCAGCCAGTCGCCTTCAGCCACATCCCCGCCCGTCACATCGATCGCCAGCATGTCCATCGAAATCCGCCCTACCGCCGGAAAGCGCCGGTCGCCGGCCAGCGCAAACAGATGCCGCCCCAGCCCGCGCGGCACGCCATCCGCATAGCCGATATTCACTATGGCCACGCGCCGGTCATGCGCGGCCATGGATTCCGCCCCATAGCCCACCGCCTGCCCCGCCGGCACCATGCGCTGCTGGATCACCCGCGCTTCGGGCGTCGCCACCCGCGCGCCGGGCGCATCTTCATGCGGATGCCCGCCATACAGGCCGATGCCGGGCCGAACACCGCTGAAGCTCCAGTCCCGCCCCAGGCATACCGCCGCCGAATTGGCCAGATTATGCGCCAGATGCGGGGTCGCGGCCACCAGGTCGCCAAAACAGGCGAGCTGCACAGCGTTCAGCGGATGGCCGGGCTGATCCGCGCAGGCCAGATGGCTGTGCAGCGTATGAACCGGCACCAGCGCCAGCGCCGCCGCCACATCGGCCGGGGCGATGCCCAGCCGGTTCATCCCCGTATCCACCATCAGATCCGCCGTGCGCGCCGGAAAAACCTGCGCCCATTGCGCCACCTGCGCCATCGTGTTCAGCACCGGCCGCGCCTGCGGCAGGGCCAGGGCCGCGCCCGCGCAATCGGCGGTAAAACCATGCAGCACCAGCAGCCCGGCGGCCAGCGGCGGCACGGCAAGCGCTTCCGCCCAGCTCGACACCAGAAAGCGCGTGCA
Source organism: Sphingomonadales bacterium UBA6171 (assembly GCA_002422985.1). Classification (GTDB taxonomy): domain Bacteria; phylum Pseudomonadota; class Alphaproteobacteria; order Sphingomonadales; family Sphingomonadaceae; genus Sandaracinobacteroides. The sequence goes on along the minus strand of DITZ01000098.1, from coordinate 31,475 downwards.
GCCGGCCGCGAGCAGCGCCGGCACCGCCCCGGCGACGCCGGTGCCATAGGCGTCCGCCTTCACCGCCGCGGCTGCCGGCACGCCGGCTTTCGCCGCAAACCAGCGGAAATTCGCCTGCAATGCGCGCGCGTCACAGCGGATGCGCAGCGGGGAAACATCGGAATCAGGCATTGCGCGTCAATCGTCCGGTCCCAGCGTCGCATCCAGGTCGCGCGGGCGCACAAAGGTGACGACATCGGCCATCCCCTCCCCCACATCTGCCCAGCGCTCCGCCGGGAAGCGCAGCGTGGCGAAGGAGGCGGTCGGATATTTCACCTCGGCCGCATCGCGATGCTCCGATCCATGACCGGCGCTCGCGTCCAGACACAGATCCTCCAGCCCCGGATTATGCCCCACCAGCAGCAGATGCCCGACATTGTCCGCCACCTCCTGCACCACGCCCAGCAGCGTCGCGCCAGAGGCCATATAGATGCGCTTGTCCCAGGCCACGTCCAGCTTGCGGCCCAGCCCTTCTTCCACACCCTCCAGCGTCTGGCGGATGCGCAGGGCCGGCGAGGCGAGGATGGCGTCAAACGCAAACCCCTCGTCGCGCAGAAACTCGCCCATGCGCCGCGCCGCGCGCCGGCCTCGGCCATTCAGGGGCCGATCATAATCGCGCTCCACCGGGTCATCCCAGCTCGACTTTGCGTGGCGCAACAGACTGAGCCGCTTCATTCTGTTCCTGTCTCCGGCGGGATTTGCCCCTCCGTTACGGCGCTGGCGTCCGCTTCGCAAGCGCCTGCCAGCGATGCGCGCACCGCTTCGATGGCATCCGCCAGCCCCATCCGCTCCACCGGCACGCCGGCCGGAAAACAATCCAGCAGCCGCGACGGCACCGCTGCCCCCAGCAGCACGAATACGCCCCGGTCATCGGCCTTGCGTATCAGCCGCCCGAACGCCTGCGCCAGCCGGCCCCGCACCGCCGCATCCTCATGGCTCGCCCCGCCAAAGGCCGCCCGCCGCGCCGCGTTCAGCACCGTCGGGCGCGACCATGGCACCCCTTCGAAGATAATCTGCCGGAGCGAACTGCCCGGCACATCCACCCCATCGCGCAGGGCATCGGTGCCAAACAGCGAAGCGTGCGGGTCGGCGCGGAACAGATCGACCAGCGTGCCGCTGTCCACCGAATCGACATGCTGTGCAAGCAGCGGCAGCCCGGCCCGCGCCAGCCGGTCGGCGATGCGGCTGTGCACCGCGCGCAGCCGGGCAATGGCGGTGAACAGGCCAAGCGTGCCGCCGCCCGCCGCCTCGATCAGCCGGCCATAGGCATTGGCGAGCGAGGCGGCGTCGCCGCGTGTCACGTCGGTCACGATAATCACCCGCGCCTGGCTTTTATAATCAAACGGGCTTTCCACCCGTATAAGCCGTGGCCCGACCGCCAGATGCGCAGCGCCGCCAGCTGCCTCCAGCGGCTCCGGCAGCGTCGCTGATGTCAGCACCACGCCATGCGCCGGTGCCAGCACCGCGCCCGCCAGCGGCCGGGTCGGGTCCAGCCAGTGCCGCCAGATGCCGCAATCCAGCTCCCGCCCGTCGCCGCGCACCAGGCCAAACCAGTCCACGAAATCGGGGTCGGGATTGGCGGCCACCCGGGCCAGCAGCTTTTCCCACTGCGCGACCTGCTCGCCGCGCAGCCGGCAGCCCTGTTCGGCGGCAATCAGCCGGGCCTCGCCCGCCGAATCCAGCCATTCCGGCGCTGCCTTCACCACATCGTCCAGCGCGGCGCGCAGGGTATCCAGCCCGCGCTTCAGCCGGTGCAGGGCGCCGGCTGCATTGCCCGCCGCCTCCAGCAGCGCGGGCGGCAGCGCGGCAATCTCCGTCTCCAGCGTGAAGCCGCGATCAGCATCACCCTCGGGTGCCCGCGCGAGGATCAGCGTCCGCACCTCTGCCAACAATGTCTCCACCGCGCCCGATGGTTCGCCCGCTGCGATGCGGCTCAGCCAGTCACTGGCCGGAAGCGCGCGCGCGGCATCCAGCACCGCCTCCAGCGCCGTGCCGCCCGGCCCCGAATGGCTGCTGATATCGGTCAGCCGCGCCGCCAGCCCGCGCCGCCGCCCGGCGCGCCGGGCCTCACGCTCCGGCCCCAGCAGCCAGCGGCGCAGCTCGATGGCCTCGCCGCCGGACAGCAGCACCGAAAAGGCGCTATCGGCCGCCGATTCCAGATGATGGCCTTCGTCAAACACCATGCGCGTCACCGCCGAGCCTTCGGCGCGCGCCCGCACGGCATTCGCCATCACCAGCGCATGATTGGCGATCACGATGGAGGCCGCGTCGCCCGCCCTGATGCTGCGTTCGATAAAGCAGCGGCGGAAATGCGGACAGGCGGCGCGGATACATTCGCCGCGCCGGTCGGTCAGCGCCGGCAAGGCCCCGGATCGGCGGAACAGGCCGGCCAGCCAGCCGGGCAGATCGCCGCCCACCATGTCGCCATCGGCAGAGAATCGCGCCCAGCGCGCCACCAGCTCGGCAAAAATCGCCGCCCGGCCGGTAAAGGCCCCGGCCTGCGCATCCTCCAGATTCAGCAGGCAGAGATAATTTTCCCGCCCCTTGCGCACCACCACCCGGCCGGCGGCCACCATCTCCGGCAGGCTGCGCCCGGCCTCGGCGCGCAATTGCCGTTGCAGCGCGCGGGTGTATGTGGAAATCCACACTACACCACCCGATCGTTCCGCCCACAGGCTGGCCGGCGCCAGATAGCCCAGCGTCTTGCCGATGCCGGTGCCCGCGCGTGCCAGCACCAGATTCGGCCCGTCCTCGCTTTCGCGCGGCTGGAAACCGTGCATCATCGCCGCCGCCACCGCCTGCTGGCCGGGGCGTGGCTCCCGCCGGCTGCCCGCCAGATCGCGCAGCCGCCCGGCAACAGATGGCGCATCCAGCAGCACCACATGCGGCGCGGCGCGCGGCGGCGCATCGTCAAACTGCGGCAATATCTCGAACAATCCGGCCGCGCGCTTTTCCGGCGGCGGCAGCAGCGGCGTCATCGCACCGGCCCAGGTCCAGCCGCGCCGCGCCAGCCGCTCAAGGCTCTCCGCAGCCCCTGCCCGCGCCGCCCAGCGCGGGTGCACCACCCGCCGGGCCAGTTTCGCGGCCGCCGCCTGCAACAGCCGTGCTTCGTCCGCGCCATCGCCGGGCGCGGGCAGGCCCAGCGCCGCTGCCAGCGCCCTGGCCGACGGCACGAGGAATTGCGCCGGATGCACAAAGGCCCACAGCTCCAGCAGGTCCAGCCCGGAGATTTCCGCCACGCCCAGCCGCGATGCCAGCATCGGCGCGCACAGGATGATATGCGGCGAATCGGCCAGCGCCCCCAGGGCCTCGCCGCGCGACAGGCCGCTCACCGCGCCGTCCGTATCGGCACGCCAAAGCCCGGCGTGGCTTGCCACAAGGGCGGGATATGGCAAAGAGACCGCCATGTTTACCGGACTCGCATCCCTTTCCAGCGCCGATCTTGCCCTCTTGGCCGCCGAAGCCAGTGTCAGCAAGGCCTGGCCGTTCGAAGAAGCGCGCAAGCTCATCGCCCGCTATGCCGACGGCTTCCCGGCGCATGGCGTGATTTTCGAGACCGGCTATGGCCCGTCGGGTCTGCCGCATATCGGCACCTTTGGCGAAGTGGTGCGCACCACCATGGTCCGCCGCGCCTTTGCGCTGCTGCGCCCCGATGTGCCCACGCAGCTTATCGCCTTTTCGGATGATATGGACGGCATGCGCAAGGTGCCGCCGCATCTGCCCAATCAGGAGGCGCTGAAGGCGGCGCTGGACCTGCCGCTTACCCGCGTGCCCGATCCCTTTGGCACGCATGACAGTTTCGGCGCGCACAACAATGCCCGGCTGCGGGCCTTTCTCGACAGTTTCGGCTTCGATTATGAATTTCTGTCCTCCACCCAATGCTACAGGTCGGGCCGGTTCGATGCGACGCTCCGGCTGGTGCTGGAGCGGTATGACGCCATCATGGCGGTGATGCTGCCCACGCTGGGGACCGAACGGCAGGCCAGCTATTCGCCCTTTCTGCCGCTGTGCCCCCGCACGGGGAAGGTGTTGCAGGTGCCGCTGACGGCGCGCGACCCGGCCGCCGGCACCATAAGCTATGCCGACCCGGAAACCGGCGAGTCTGTTACCGTTCCCGTCACCGGCGGCCATTGCAAGCTCCAGTGGAAGGTCGACTGGGCGATGCGCTGGGTGGCGCTGGGCATCGACTATGAGATGGCGGGCAAAGACCTGATCGATTCGGTCAGCCTCAGCTCCAAAATCGCCCGGATCCTGGGGGCGAGGCCGCCCGAAGGCTTTAATTACGAGCTGTTCCTGGACGAAAATGGCGCGAAAATTTCCAAGACCAGGGGCAATGGCCTGACGATCGAGCAATGGCTGCGCTATGCCCCGCCGGAAAGCCTGGCCTTTTATATGTTCCAGCAGCCGCGCGCGGCGAAGAAACTGTATCTGGGCGTGATTCCCAAGGCGATGGACGAATATTTCCAGTTCGTCGCCGCCTTCCCGCGCCAGACGCCGAAGGAGCAGTTGGGCAACCCCAGCTTCCATGTGCACGGCGGGCCGCCGCCGGCCTATGCGCCGCCCGTCAGCTTCGCGCTGCTGCTCAATCTGGTGGCTGTGTCGGGCGCGTCCGATGCCGCCATGCTGGGGGCCTTCCTGAAACGCTATGCGCCGGATTGCGATCCGGCCGGCGACCCGCGGCTGAAGGCGATGGTGGACGCGGCGATCGGCTTCCATACAGACCATGTCGCGCCGACGCTGAAACGCCGCGCGCCGGATGCGCGCGAAGCCGCCGCGCTGCGGGAACTGGCGGACTGGCTGGCCGCCAACCCGCAATCGGACGCCGAATCGATTCAGAATGAAGTGTATGAAATCGGCAAGCGCCACGCGTTCGAGCCGCTACGCGGCTGGTTTCAGGCGCTGTATGAAATTCTGCTCGGCAGCCCCCAGGGCCCGCGCATGGGCACTTTCTTTGCGCTTTATGGCGTTGAAAACAGCCGCAGGCTCATAGCCGACGCCCTGAGCGACACCGTGGTGGCCGGCGCATGATCTGCCGGGCCGCCCTTGCCATCCTGCTGCTGACAGCACAGCCGGTGGCCGCGGCGAGTGCATCGGACGCTTTTGTTGCCGGCCGCTTTGCCGAAGCCGCCGAAAGCGGCCGGCGCGAGGCGACCGACAGCGGCCTCATCACCGCCAGTCGCGCCGCTTCCGTGGAAGCCGCCTGGATGAGCCGTGACCGCGCCGCCGCCACCCGGTTGCTGAAACAGGCGGAGGCCGATATCGGCACCGTGCTGCGGCGCAGCCCCGGCAATCTGGATGCAACGCTGCAACTGGGCATCGTGCTCGGCTATATCGCCAAGCTGGAAAAATCCCCCGGCGGTGCCAAACAGGCGCGGCGGCTGTTCGAAACCGTGCTGAAAACCCGGCCATCCGATCCGATGGCGCTGGGCGCACTGGGCGGCTGGCATGGCCAGTCGGTCGCCACGCTGGGCCGATTCCTGGCGGGCGCGGCGCTGGGCGCAAAAGAGGGCGAGGCGCTGCGCAATTTCGAGAAGGCCGGCATGGTGAAGGGCGCAGACCCGGTGGTGCCCTATTTCCATGCCTCCACGCTGCTGATGCTGTCCGCCCGCAATGCGCCGCGTGCCAGGGTGCTGCTGACCCGCGCGGCCGCGGCAACGCCCACCGACGGGCTGGAGCGGCTGATGCAGCGCAACAGCCGCATCATCCTCGCCACGATGGAGGCCGAGGGACCGGAGGCGGCACGCGCCGTCGCCCGCAAACTCGGGCCTTTTGGCCATCTTGCCAGCGAATGAGGCGCGCCGAAGGTTGACAAAGCGCCGCCGTCTGGCATAGGTCGCCGCCTTTCGCGGCAACCTCCGTTGTTTGCCGCGCTCATGTCTTGTTGAAGCAAGGAACGAATCATGTTCGCGGTGGTGCGCACGGGCGGCAAGCAATATCGGGTAGCCGCCGAAGATAATATCACGGTGGAGCGTCTGCCCGGCGAGGCAGGTGCAACCATCGAGCTTGGCGATGTTCTCCTCGTCTCCGACGGCGGCGCCCTGATGGTTGCCGACGGCGTGAAGGTGACGGCCGAAATCCTTGCCCAGAACAAGGGCGACAAGGTGGTGATCTTCAAGAAGCGCCGCCGCCAAAATTACCGGCGCAAGAACGGCCATCGCCAGCACCAGACGGTGCTGAAGATTCTGTCGATCGCCTGAGACTGAGGAGCAGACAGAGATGGCACATAAAAAGGCAGGCGGTTCATCCCGCAACGGTCGCGACTCCAACTCCAAGCGCCTGGGCGTGAAGCGGTTCGGCGATCAGGAAGTCGTGGCCGGCAACATCATCGTTCGCCAGCGCGGCACGAAATTCTACCCCGGCAGCAATGTCGGCCTCGGCCGGGACCATACGCTGTTCGCCACGGCGGACGGCCGGGTGAAGTTCCACGACGGCAAGCAGGGCCGGAAATATGTGTCGATCATTGCGGCGCAGGCCGCAGAATAGTCTGGCGGCGCAGGCCGCAGAATAGTCTGGCGGCGCAGGCCGCGGAATAATCCGGCGGCGCTGGTCGCGGCATCATCCGGCAGCTTCGGCCGCCGAATGCAGCGACACAGATGTGAATCGGGAAAAGGCCGGGCTTGCCCCGGCCTTTTTCATTTGGATAAAGCAATATTGTTATGATGTTCCTCGATCAGGCCAAAATCCATCTGAAGTCCGGTTGGGGCGGCGATGGATGCGTGAGCTTCCGGCGCGAGAAGTTCGTCGAATATGGCGGGCCGAACGGCGGTGACGGCGGTCGCGGCGCGGACATCGTCTTCGAGGCCGTTCCCGGCCTCAACACGCTGATTGACTTCCGCTACACCCAGCATTTCAAGGCCGAGCGCGGCCATCACGGCATGGGCCAGGATCGCCATGGCGCGGCCGGCAGGCTGCTGCTGATTCCCGTGCCGGTCGGCACGCAGATATTGGCGGATGACGAGGAGCGCACGCTGCTGGCGGACCTGACGACCGTGGGCGAAAAGGTGCTGCTGCTGAAGGGCGGCGATGGCGGCAAGGGCAATGCCTTTTATAAAAGCTCCACCAACCGCGCGCCGCGCCAGTTCCAGAAGGGCTTTCCGGGACAGGAAATGAGCGTCTGGCTGCGGCTGAAGCTGCTGGCCGATGTGGGCCTTGTCGGCCTGCCCAACGCCGGCAAATCCAGCCTGCTGAATGCGGTGACCAATGCGCATGCCAAGGTGGGTGCCTATGCCTTCACCACGCTGAAGCCGCAGTTGGGCGTTGTTTCGCACCGGAATCGCGAATTTGTGATGGCGGACATTCCCGGCCTTATCGAGGGCGCGGCCGATGGTGCCGGCATTGGCGACCGGTTCCTCGGCCATATCGAGCGCTGCCGCGTGCTGCTGCACCTGGTGGATGCCAGCGGCGAATCGCCCACCCGCGCTTATGACATCGTGCGCGAGGAGCTGGACATCTATGGTGCCGGTCTGGCTGACAAGACCGAAATCGTCGTGCTGACCAAGGCCGACGCCGCCAATGGCCGAACCGTCTCGGCCGCCAAACGCGCCATCAGGCGCCGCACCGGTGTCGAGCCGCTGCTGGCCTCCAGCATGAGCGGCGAGGGGATGCAGGCGCTGCTGGACACGGTGCTGAACCTGGTGGGAGACCGGGCCGTGGAACGCACGTCCGACGCGGAGATGGCAGGCAAATGGTCGCCACTGTAGCGCGCACCGCCGGCTTCCGCGCACCCGCTGCCCGCCGTCTGGTGGTGAAGGTCGGCTCGGCGCTGCTGGTCGGCCCGGATGGCGCGCTGCGGCGCGACTGGCTCGCCGGGCTGGTGGCCGACATTGCCGATTGCCGGGCCGCCGGACAGGAGATTGTCGTCGTCTCGTCGGGTGCCATCGCGCTCGGCGCGCGCCGCGTGGCGCTGGCAAAGGGCGGTCGCGCGAGCCTGGAGGATTCGCAGGCCGCCGCCGCCATCGGGCAGATCCTGCTGGCGGGTGCCTGGGGCCAGCTGCTGGAGGCGCATGGCCTCGTCGCCGCGCAAATCCTCGTTACGCTGGGCGATTTCGAGGATCGCCGCCGTTTTCTGAACGCCGCCGCCACGATAGACCGGCTGCTGGCGCTGGGGGTCGTGCCCATCCTCAACGAAAATGACACGGTGGCGACCGAGGAAATCCGCTTCGGCGACAATGATCGCCTCGCCGCCCGTGCCGCACAGGCCGCCGGGGCCAATGCGCTGATCCTGTTGTCGGACATTGACGGTCTCTACACCAGCAATCCCGCAACCAGCGCCGATGCGCGGCTGGTGGAAAGGGTGGATGATATCGCCGCCATTCAGGGCATGGCCTCCACCGAATCGGCGTCGGGCATGGGCTCCGGCGGGATGGCGGCCAAGGTGGAAGCCGCCCGCATCGCGCTTGCCGCCGGCATCCCGGTGGCCATCGCCGCGGGCAAGCCCGACCATCCGCTCGCGCGCTTCATCGCCAGCGGCCATGGCACCATCTTCACCGCGCCCGAAGCTGTGGGCGCGCGCAAGGCCTGGCTGGCGGGGCGGATGCAGGTGGAAGGCCGGTTGCAGATCGATGCCGGTGCGGCCGCCGCGCTTATCGCCGGCAAAAGCCTGCTGGCCGCGGGCGTCACCGACATTGCCGGCCGCTTCCGGCGCGGGGACGCGGTGGACATCTGCGCGGGTGGCGTGGCCATCGCGCGCGGCCTCGTCGCCTATGACGCGACCGATCTGGTGCAGATCGCCGGCAAACGCACGGATGCCATCGCCGCGATTCTGGGCTATGCGCCGCGCTCCGCCGTTATCCACCGCGACCAGATGGTGATGTTGTGAACGCTGCTTATTCCCCCGCCGACGCGAAGGCGATCATGGCCGATATGGGCCGCGCCGCGCGCGCCGCCGCGCGCGTGCTGGCCGCTGCACCCACCGCGCAAAAGGCCGACGCCGTGCGCCGCGCGGCGGGCCATATCCGGGCCGCCAAAGCGGATATTCTCGCCGCCAATGCGGCGGACGTGGCCGATGGGGTCGCCAACGGCCTTACGCCCGCGCTCATCGACCGGCTGACGCTCACGCCCGCCCGCATCGAGGCGATGGCCGCCGGGCTGGAGACCGTCGCCGGCCTGCCCGATCCGGTCGGCGAGATCATCAAACAGTGGCGGCAGCCCAATGGCCTCGATTTTCAGCGCGTCCGCGTGCCGCTGGGCGTTATCGGCATCATCTATGAAAGCCGCCCCAACGTCACGGCCGACGCCGGGGCGCTCTGTCTGATGGCGGGCAACGCCTGCATCCTGCGTGGCGGCTCCGAAGCGTTGCGCAGCGCGCGCGCCATTCACGCCGCCATGGTGCAGGGAATCGTCGCCGCCGGTCTGCCGGCCAACACCGTGCAACTGGTGCAGAGCGCCGACCGCGCGCTGGTGGGTGCCATGCTGGCGGCCGAGGGCCTGATCGACATCCTCGTGCCGCGCGGCGGCAAGGGCCTCGTCGCCAGGGTGCAGCAGGAGGCGCGCGTGCCGGTGCTCGCGCATCTCGATGGCCTGTGCCATGTCTATATCGATGCGGCGGCAGACCCGGTGAAGGCCCGCGCCATCGCGCTGAACGCCAAGATGCGTCGCACCGGCATTTGCGGCGCGATGGAAACGCTGCTCATCGACCGCGCCGCGCTGGCGCTGGCGCCCGCCATCCTCGCCGATCTGCTGGACGCCGGCTGCGCTGTGCGCGTGGCACCCGAACTGCTGGGCCTCGACCCGCGCCTCACGCCCGCAACGCCTGAGGATTGGGACAGCGAATATCTCGACGCCATCCTCAGCGTCGCCGTCGTCGCCGGCGTGGAGGGCGCGATGGCGCATATCGCCGCGCATGGCAGCCACCATACCGACAGCATCGTCACCGAAAACAAGGCCACCGCCGAAGCCTTTCTGGCCGGCGTGGACAGCGCCATCGTGCTGCACAACGCCTCCACCCAATTTGCCGATGGCGGCGAATTCGGCTTCGGCGCGGAAATCGGCATCTCCACCGGCCGGCTGCATGCGCGTGGCCCGGTGGCGCTGGAGGGCCTCACCACCTATAAATATGTCGTGCGCGGCAATGGCCAGGTGCGGCCGTCGTGACAGCCGCCGCCCGTTGAAACGCGGCTTCACGGTCGGGCTGCTGGGCGGTTCCTTCAACCCCGCCCATGGCGGCCATCGCCGGATGAGCCTGGAGGCGATGCGCCGGCTGCGGCTGGATGAAATATGGTGGCTGGTGTCGCCGCAGAACCCGCTGAAATCAGCGGTCGGCATGGCACCGCTGCCGGCGCGAATCGCCTCGGCCCGCCGCGCCGCCCGCCACCCGCGCATTCGGGTCATGGCGCTGGAAAGTGAACTGGGCACGCAGCGCAGCATCGATACGATCCGCGCGCTGCGATCCCGTTATCCGCACATCCGCTTTCTGTGGCTGATGGGCTCCGACAATCTGGCGGAATTTCACCGCTGGGCCAGCTGGCGCGCCATCGCCCATGCCGTGCCGATTGTGGTGATGGCCCGGCCGCGATATATTGGCAAAAGCCAGACCGCCCCGGCAATGGGCTGGCTGCGGCGCTGGCGTCGCAAATCGCTTGCCAACTGGAGGAACGACACGCTGCCCGCGATACGGCTGGTCAATCTGGGGCTGGACCCCCGCTCTGCCACCGCCATCCGGCGCGCCACGCCCGATTGGGCGCAACCGTCCCACGCTCCGCACAACAGGAAAGACTCCGATTGACCGAGATTGATGACGCCGTGGAGGCGCTGCACCGCCTTATCCTGCAGGCACTGGAAGATGGGCAGGCGGAAGACATCGTCTCCATCCCGCTGGCCGGCAAGTCCGCCATCGCCGATCATATGGTGATCGCCACCGGCCGCTCCACCCGGCAGGTCGCCGCCCTTGCGCAGCGCATCGAATCGGAAGTGAAGCAGAAGCTGCACCGCAGCCTGAAGGTGGAGGGCATGGCCACCGCCGACTGGGTGCTGATCGACGCCAAGGATGTGATCGTCCACCTGTTCCGCCCGGAAGTCCGGCAATTTTATGCGCTGGAAAAAATGTGGGCGTTCGATGCCGCCGGTGCCCCCGTGCGCGCGCCCGACGCGCCGCTCTGAAGGCGTCCGCGCCTGAAACTGCACATCATCGCCTATGGCAAGGCCGGCCGCTCGGCCGAAGCCGACCTTACCGCCCGCTATCTGGCGCGCATCGGCTGGCCCACTCAGCTCAGCGAGCTGACCGAATCCGCCAGCCTGCCGCCGCCCGGCCCCGGCGCCGTTGAAATTCTGCTGGACGAGGGCGGCGAGGCACTGTCCAGCACGGCGCTCGCCCGGCTGCTGGAGGCGCAGCGCGACGCTGGCTGCCGCGAGCTGCGATTCCTGATCGGCCCGGCGGATGGCCATGCGCCGGAAACCCGCAAACGCGCGGCCCGCACATTGGCGTTCGGCCCTGCCACCTGGCCGCACCTGCTGGTGCGCGCCATGCTGGCAGAGCAGCTCTATCGCGCCGTGTCGATCCTGGCCGGGCATCCTTATCATCGGGTTTGAGCGGGGGTGCGCGGGGGTTTTTGCGGATTGGACCCGGTCCTATCTTTGGAACCCCAGCCCCACCCCATCATGTGCCGCAAAAGGTCTGATAGCCGCTGACGCCGCCGGGCCCGCGATAATCGGCATCCCGATCATCATCTTCAAACGCCCGCGACAGGGCCGCCAGCAGCCGTTCCATCACCAGCAGATCGCCGCGTTCGGCCGCCGCCAGCGCCGCTTCCACCTGATGGTTGCGGGGCACGATCGCCGGGCTGGCGGCCCGCATCCCTGCCCGGCCCGCCGCGCTCTGCCGCAAGGCCAGCGCGGCGCGCCAGTCCGCAAAAGCGGTATCTGCCGCCAGTGCCGGCTCCACTGCGCTATCCGTCGCCAGCGCCCGGAAGGTCAGCGTCCAGTCCGCCCCCGCCCGCAGCATCGCCGCCTGCAGGCCCTGCACCAGCGCCGCATCATCGGCCGAAGCGCCACCCAGCCCCAGCTTGGCGCGCATCAGCCCCAGCCAGGCCGCTTCGAACAGCGCCGGAAACTGCGTCAGCACATCATTCGCCCGCGCCAGCGCCGCTTCGGGCACGGCATCGAACAGCGGCAGCATCGCCTCTGCCAGTCGCGCCAGATTCCACTGCGCGATTCGCGGCTGCTCCCCCCAGGCATAGCGGCCGTGTCGGTCGATCGAGGAAAACACCGTTTCCGGATCATAGGCATCCATGAAGGCGCACGGCCCATAGTCGATCGTCTCGCCCGACAGCGCCATATTATCGCTGTTCATCACGCCATGAATGAACCCCACCGCCATCCATTGCGCCACCAGCCGCGCCTGCCGCGCCATGATGGCGCCGAACAGCCCCGCCCAGTCGCCGACCGCAATATCCGGATAATGCCGCCAGCGCACATGTTCCATCAGCGGCGCAATCAGCCCGCCTTCGGGGCTGGCAGCCGCATATTGCGCGGTGCCCACCCGGATATGGCTGGCGGCCACGCGCGTCAGCACCGCCCCCTGCAACAGCCGGTCGCGAATCACCGTCTCGCCGGTCGCCACCACGGCCAGGCTGCGCGTCGTCGGAATGCCCAGCGCCACAAAGGCCTGCGACAGGATATATTCGCGCAGCATCGGTCCCAGCGCCGCCCGCCCGTCGCCAGACCGGCTGTAGGCCGTGCGCCCCGACCCTTTCAGCGCCACATCAAAGCGCGCGCCATCGGGCGCAATCTGCTCCCCCAGCAGCATCTGCCGGCCATCCCCCAAAATAGTGAAGTGGCCGAACTGATGCCCGGCATAGGCCTGGGCGATGGGGGTAACGCCGGGCGGCAGCGCATTGCCCGCCAGCAGCGCCACGCCATCGGGCGTGCGAAGCGCCGCCGCATCCAGCCCCAGCGCCTGCGCCAGCGGCCCATTCAACACCAGCAGCTTGGGCGCCGCCACCGGATGGAGCGGTGGCGTTGAAAACAACGGTGAAGGCAGCGCCGCATAGCGCATCTCCAGCCGCCAGCCGGCGCTGCTCATGGCTGGCCCGCCACGCAGCCGGTCACGCCGATAATGCCGATGCGATCGGCCTGCGTCACCGTCCACCGCAGCGTGCGGCCAAAACTGCCCATGGAAAGACCCTGCCAACAGGGGCCGCGCCGCATCACCGGCGGCGTATCAAACAGGCTCATGCGCGCACTCCGCTTTCATCTCCGTCCTGCTATCGCCCGGCCGGCCGGCCGCCGCCAGATATTCCGCGCCAGATTGAATATTCCGCGCCAGATTGACGACCGCGCCCGTCCCCTGCCAGTCTGCACCATGGGAGGAGGAGGGCATGAAGACCATCCGCATTGATATCATTTCCGACATTGTCTGTCCCTGGTGCTTCATCGGCTATCGCCAGCTGGAACGCGCACTGGATATGGCCGGTCTCAACGGCGACATCCACTGGCATCCGTTCGAGCTGAACCCCGCCATGCCGGCGCAAGGTGAAGATATGGCCGACCATATCGCCCGCAAATATGGTGCCAGCGCCGAGCAATCCGCCGCAACCCGCCAGCAGATGCAGGCGATCGCCGCGCCGCTGGGCATCAGCTTCGCGGCCCGCTCCACCCGCATCTGGAACAGCCGCGCCGCGCACCAGCTGCTGCACTGGGCGCGGGACAGCGGCCGGCAGACCGCGCTGAAACTGGCGCTGTTCGACGCCTATTTTACCCGTGGCGAGAATGTCAGCGACCCGGCCGTGCTGCTGGATGCGGTGGCGGCCGCCGGCCTGCCGCGCGCCCTCGCGCGCGAAGTGCTGGAAAATAACAGTTTCGCTGACGATGTCGCCGCCGCCGAGGCCCGCTGGCCGGACATGAACATCACGGGCGTGCCCGCCATGATCATCGCCGAACGCGGCCTGGTGATGGGCGCACAGGGAGAGGAACGGCTGGCGGCGGCCCTGCGAAAAATGGCGGAACTCAGTCCGGCGGCATGACCGCGCCCATTTCCAGCGCCATCGCCATCCGCCCGCTGCGAAGAATCGAATCACACCGCCGGCAAAGCGGGAATCCTGTGGATGGCTACGCGTCCTAAACCCGCTCCGCCGTGCGGATGGCGGCACGGCATCCGGCGCGCACCAGCGCCGACATCAGCGGCCAGGCCGGCGCTTCTTCCGCCCCATGCGCGACGGCCGTTTCGCGATGCTCCACCTCATCGGCCTGAAAATCCGCGATCGTCGCTTCCAGCACCGGATCGTCGCCCGCCGCCAATGCCGCGCGCTGCGCCTGATAATGGGCGTCGATTTCGGTTTCCACCGCGGCCGTCACCGCCATCGCCACCTTCGGCCCGGCGAACGCCGACGCCACGCCCAGCGCATAGCCCGCAACATGCCATAACGGCATCAGCAGCGTCGGCCGCACCCGCCGTTCGATCAGCAGCCGGTCGAAGGCCCGCAGATGCCGCTCTTCGCCTTTTGCCATCCGTTCGATTTCCGCCGCCGCCGGCGCGCGATTGCCCATCACCGCCAGCTGCCCGGCATAGATGCGCGCCGCGCCATATTCGCCGGCATGATCCACCCGCAGCATCGCCGCCCTGTCGGGCACCCGGTCACCAGCCAGCCTCATGCCTTCCCCTTCCACAGCAGCAGGGCAGCGGCCATCGCGCCCAGACCGCTCAATATCGCGTTCCACCCGGCCATGGAAATCCCCAGCCAGCTCCAGGGCACGGCGTCGCAGCGCACCAGCTTCGTCTCCAGCATCCGGTTCATGATATCCGCCATGGATGCGCCCGGCGGCAGCCCCCCGGTGCACCCGCCCGGCCCGGCCCACAGATGCAGCTCAACACCGGCATGAAAGCCGCCCAGCCCCGCCGACACAAGCATCGCCAGCACGGCGCCAGAGGCCAGCAGGCGCGGCCCGCCCAGCGCCGCCGGCAGCGCCAGCAGCAGCACGGCGATATGGGCATAGCGCTGCCAGAAGCACATGGTGCAGGGTGGCAGCTTCATCACGAACTGGAACCACAAGGCCCCCAGCAGCAGCGCGCCCGACAGCGCAAACAGCAGTTGCCCCGCGCGGGCGGACCCGGTGCGCGGCATCATTTCTGCGCGTCAGCCACCTGAATCGCCCGCACCGGTGCCAGCCGCTCCAGCAGGCGGATCGCATAATCCAGCTGGAAGTCGGTGATGCCCTGCTTTTTCAGCTCGTCCGCCGTCAGCCGGAATCGCGGATCGGGCTTGCCGTCATCCTCGATCATCCGGTCGTCGGCCTTGGCCTCGGCCACCAGATGGTTGCGCAAATCCGCCTCGCGCAGCCGCGGACGCTCAGACCGCGTCGGATCGCTCAGTTGCGGCACGATGATATCGGGATCGATGCCGGCTTCCTGCACACTGCGGCCCGACGGCGTGAAATAGCGCGCGGTCGTCAGCCGCAGCCCGGTTTCCGGCCCCAGCGGGATCAGCGTCTGCACCGAGCCTTTGCCAAAGCTGCGCTGGCCGATCACCACCGCGCGCTTGTGATCCTGCAACGCACCCGCCACGATTTCCGCCGCGCTCGCCGAGCCTTCATCCACCAGCACCACCACCGGCCGGCCGCCGGTCAGATCATCGTCGCGCGCATAATAGCGTTCGATGTCACCCTTGGTCCGCCCGCGCTGGCTCACGATTTCGCCGCGCGTCAGGAAGGCGTCCGACACGTCGATCGCCTGATCCAGCAGGCCGCCGGGGTTGGAGCGCAAATCCACCACATAGCCGGCCAGCTTCGGACCAAGCTGCCTGTCCAGCGACGTCAGCGCCAGCCGCACAGCGTCCCCCGTCTGCCGGTTGAACGATGCAATCCGCACCACGCCGACATTGCCACGCGCTTCCCAGCGCACCGGGCGGATCTTGATCACCTCGCGCGTCAGGTCAAAGTTCAGCGGCTTGGCCGTGCCGGGGCGCACCACCGTCAGCTTGATGGCCGTGCCCGGCGCGCCGCGCATCTTGTCCACCGCCTCGTTCAGGCCCGAACCAAAGATCAGCTCGTCGTTCAGATGGGTGATATAGTCGCCAGACCGGATGCCCGCGCGCGCCGCCGGCGTCTCGTCGGTCGGCGTCACCACCTTCACCGCGCCGTCTTCGGATGTCACCGTCAGGCCCAGACCGCCATATTCGCCATCGGTCTGCGAGCGCATATTGGTGGTGTCGCGCGCATCCAGATAGCTGCTGTGCGGATCCAGCGACGCGAGCATGCCATTGATGGCACCCTCGATCAGCTTGGAATCATCCACCTGATCCACATAGGAAGCCCGCACCTTCAGAAACACATCCATCAGCGTATCCAGCTGACGATAGGTGGGATTATCGCGGGACGCGTCCACAGCCGTCGGCACGGCGACCGCCACAATGGCTCCAACAGATGCTGCGGCAAGATAACGAACAAATTGCTTCATCGAAACGACCTCCCCGGCATCAAGCGCCGGATTCGACATTCCCATGAGCCTAACAGATTGAACGGTGCATGAAAGGGCCAGATATTTGCGAACCACATGCAGCCATCAGCGAAAAAGCGCGTCCAGCCGTTGCCCATAAAGCTTCTTCAGCACATGCCGGCGGATTTTCAGGCTCGGCGTCATCTGCTCATTCTCCACGGTAAAGGGTTCATCGGCCAATATAATCCGCCGCACCTTTTCCACCGTCTGCAATTCACTATTCACCCGGTCCACCGCCGCCTGAATGGCGCGCACAAATTCGCTGTTGTCCTTGCAGGCCGCCGGCTCGATGCCATGCTCTGCCGCCCATTCCATCATAAACTCCGTGTCCGGCACCACCACGCCCACCAGATGCGGCCGGCGATCACCATAGACCATGGCCTGGCCGATCTCCGGTTGCAGGGTCAATATCCCCTCCACCCGCTGCGGCGCGATATTGTCGCCCTTGTCGTTGACGATGATGTCCTTCTTGCGGTCGGTGATGACGATATGGCCATCCTCGTCGATCATGCCGATGTCGCCCGTGTGCAGCCAGCCGCCCTGCAACGCCTTGGCCGTCTCCTCCGGGTTGCGCCAATATCCGGCCATCACCAGCTCGCCGGCCACCAATATCTCGCCATCCTCGGCGATGCGGACATCGGTATCCTTCAGCGGCGGGCCAACCGTGTTCATCTTGATGCGCGCCGCCGGGCGGTTGCAGCTGATAACGGGCGCGGCCTCCGTCTGGCCATAGCCCTGCAAGAGCGTGATGCCGAGCGAATGGAAAAACAGCCCCACATCGGGGTTGAGCGGTGCGCCGCCCGCCACCATCGCCTTCAGCCGGCCGCCCAGCCGCGCCTTCACCTTGCGGCGCAATGTCCGCTCCACCAGGAAATCCAGCGGCTTGTCGAACAGGCCCAGCCCGCCCTTCTCCTGGGATTTGCGCCCCAGCCGCTCGGCCGCCGCCAGCAGCCGCACGCCCAGCCCGCCCTGCTTCTCGATGGTTTTCAGCATCCGCTGCCGCAGCACCTCGAACAGGCGCGGCACCACCACCATGATGGTCGGCCGCGTCTCCTCGATATTGGCGGCAAGCTTCTCCAGCCCTTCGGAAAAATAGATTTCCGCCCCCAGCCCGATCGGCAGAAACTGCCCCGCCGTATGCTCATAAGCATGGCTGAGCGGCAGGAAGGACAGGAAAGTCTCCGGATCATCCTGCTCGAAATCCGCCTCGATGATGTCGATACAGCCGGAAACATTGTGCAGGATCGCGCCATGATGCTGCATCACGCCGCGCGGCACCCCGCCGGTGCCGCTGGTGTAGATGATACAGGCGAGATCATTGCGGCCTGCGACGGGTTGATCACGCAGGGTGGCGATTTCTTCATCGCTGACCGGACGATTGAGCAGGTCGGCCCAATGATGATGGTGAAATGCGCCTTGGCCGAATTTGACCGGCTCCATTGAAATGACGGTTTCGATCGCAGGCGCAGCCAGCACGGCAGGCAGGAGATTGGCGGCGATCCGCTGGGTGGAGAAAATGACGAAGCGTGCGCCGCTGTCGCTCAAAATATGGGCGTGGTCGCGGGTCGTGTTGGTGGTGTAGGTCGGCACGGTAACGCCGCCCGCTGCCATGATCGCCAGATCGGCGATGCACCATTCGGGGCGGTTTTCCGACACGAGCATGACACGGTCGCCGGGTTGCAGGCCAAGGCCGCGCAGGGCCGATGCCAGCGCGGCGACCTGTCGGGCTGCCTCGCGCCAACTGATCGGCTGCCATTGCTTGTCGCGCTTGGCAAACAGGAATGGCTGGTCGCCCCGACTGTCTGCGCGGATAAAGAACATCTCAACCAGACTGTTGAACTTCTCCAACGCACGCACACAGGATTTTGGTTCGCCCATTCGGCTCTACTCTTAATTATTCTTTTAATGCTTTACCTTCGCTACGCGGATCTGCCGCGCCGCGCCAGTGGCTTTGATGATATTCGATAGCATTTAACTTTGAATCAAGTGGTGAGATAAGAACCATTCGTCCTTTGCGCGCCAATTCACCCTGTCTCGTCGCCAATTCTGTCCCGGATTCGATTTGTACTGCATCCCCCGCCATGAAGATGTTGGGCAGAGCAATGGCGTCATTGACTGGGAGTTTCCAATCGATCACGCCAACAAGCGTCTTCAAGACATGCATGATGATCCGCTTGCCGCCCGCCGAACCGACAGCCAATACGACCTTGCCTTGAGGGTCATAGACAATGGTCGGGGACATCGCCGACAATGGACGTTTGCCGGGTTCGACGCGATTGGCGACAGGCTTGCCATTCAGTTCTGGCGCGAAGGTGAAATCGGTCAATTCATTGTTGAGGAAATAGCCGTTGACGATCAACTGGCTGCCGAATGGCCCTTCAACGGTGGAGGTCATAGAGGCGACATTGCCCCATTTATCCGCGGCGACAAAATGCGTGGTCCCCGGCACATCCGGCGCGAGGGCGGCAGTGCGCGGTTCGCTGCCGGGTGGATTGCCCGCCGGATAATCATTGCGCGCGGTATCTTGCGAAATGAGCGCGGCGCGTTGCGCCAGATAGGTGGGATCGAGCAAGCCCTTGACAGGGACCGAGACGAAGTCCGCATCGCCTAGATAAAGATCGCGATCGGCATAAGCGAGGCGCATCGCTTCGGAAATCAAATGCCAGCTGGTCGGGCTGTCTTTGCCCAGATCAGGGTTCGGAAATTGTTCCAGCATGCCGAGAATGCCGAACACCGTTGTCGCGCCAGAAGAGGGTGGACCCATGCCGCATAGTTTAAAGGCGCGATAAGTGACGCAGACCGGGGGACGTTCCTTCGCCTTGTAACCAGCGATATCCCGCAACGTGATCGGGGCGGGATTACGCTTGGCAGTGGCGGTGGCGTTGATGATCGCCTTGGCATTGTCGCCGGCGTAAAAGGCCTTGGGACCTTTTTTGGCGAGGGTGCGCAAGAAGGTGCCGAGCGCCGGATTGCGGACGGTGGCACCCACCGGCAATGGTTGGCCGTCGCGCCAGTAAATGGCCTGTGCTTCGGGAAAGTCGACCCAGATTTTGGCCATCATATCGAGCCGTTGACGCAGGATCGGGGTGACTTGATAGCCCTGTTCCGCCACCCGGATCGCCGGGGCGAACAAACGCTTCCACGGCAATTTTCCCCATTTATCATGTGTCATCGCCATCAGCGCGATATTGCCGGGAACGCCGACCGACTTGCCTCCCGGCATCGCAGCCATGAACGCAAGCGGCTTGCCATCTGGCCCCATGAACCGATCTGATTGGGCCGTGGCGGGCGCGGTTTCGCGGCCATCGATGGTGGAGAGCTTGCCACTGCGGCCATCGTGATAAAGCAGAAATCCGCCGCCGCCGATCCCGGATGATTGCGGTTCGACCACCGTGAGGACGAGCATCATCGCCATGGCTGCATCCGCCGCGCTGCCACCCGCGCGTAAGGTTTCCTGTCCGGCCTCGCTCGCCAGACCATTGGCCGAAGAGACGATGCCCTTTTCGACTGTGTGCGCTGGTGGTGAGCCTGCTGCCAAGGCGGGGGCGAGGGGGAGCGTGGCGGTAAAGGCCAGCATCATGGGGAGGAGGATGCGCATGGCCAGGACTATAGGCGAGGCTTTATCAGAGCGCCAATAGCCGATCTTCACCTAAATCAGCTAAAATGCTGGCTAAACCACCGAATGTGCAGCGCGGATCGAATTGATCGGCACGGGCGTCGGTTAAATGCAGACCTGTCTGGCATAGAATCAGCTCTACCCCGCTGATGAGCGCATCATCGATCAAGGCGGCAAGTGAGGGCAGACCGGCGGCGAGATGGGCCGGATCAGCGCTGGCGCTGATCGGCGGCAGGAGCAAGGCCACGGCCTCAAACTGAAAGAACAGGCGGGCGCGGCCACCCAATGCCTGATGGGTCAGCGCGATCATCAAACCGCCGCGCAGCCGTTCCGGCACGTTCTCGGTCAGGATGATTGTCAGTCCGCGCATGTCGGGCATCCGGGGTCTTTGGGTAAATCGAGCGTGCGAAAACGCGCAGACAGCAGGTCGAATAGCATCAACTTGCCCGCACTATCGTCGCCAAAGCCGATGATCTGGCGCAGGACTTCAATCGCGGCCATTGCGCCGATCATCCCGGCCATGGCGCCCAATACCCCCTGATCGCCGCAATTGATGTCATCGCGTCCCGGTGCATCGCCGACGAGGCAACGGTAGCAGGGTTTGTCATGCTCCCAGCCGCGAAAGGTCGCGACCTGCCCGTCGAACCGGCCAAGCGCGGCAGAAATAAGGGGTTTTTTGAGGGTAAGCGCGGTATCGGCGACGATCAACCGGGTCGCGAAATTGTCGCATCCGTCGAGCACCACATCGCAATCGCGCAGCAGGGCGTCGGCATTATTGGCGGTGAGGCGCTGGATAATGGGCGTGGCGCTGCAATCAGGGTTGAGCCGATGCACGGCATCCACAGCGCAAACGGCCTTGGACTGGCCGATCTGATCGTCGTTGAACAGGATCTGGCGTTGCAGATTGGAACGACTGACCACATCGTCATCGATGATGCTGATCTGGCCGACCCCCGCCGCCGCGAGATAGGCGAGCGCCGGGCAGCCGATGCCGCCCGCGCCGATCACCGCGACATGGGCGGCAAGGAGCTTCGCCTGTCCCATCCCGCCAATATCGGGCAGGATGATATGGCGGGCGTAACGGTCGAGTTGTTCGTCGTTGAGGCTCATACCCCGGTGGAGCCAAAGCCCCCGGTGCCGCGCGCGGTATCGTCGAGATCGGCGACAGTGCGGAACGTCGCGCGTTGAACGGGGGCGACGACCAGTTGCGCGATGCGATCGCCGCGCTTGATCGGGAAGGGCTGATCACCGAGATTGGCGAGAATGACCTTCACCTCGCCGCGATAATCGCTGTCGATCGTGCCGGGGCTATTGAGGCAGGTGATGCCGTTTTTAAGCGCAAGGCCCGAACGCGGGCGGACCTGTATTTCATAGCCCGCTGGAATGGCGACAGCAAAGCCGGTGGCGACCGCATGCCGCGCGCCGGGGTTGAGGGTCAGTTCCTCTGCCGCGACGACATCCATGCCCGCCGCGCCTTCGGTGGCATAAGCGGGCGCGGTCAGACCCTCGCCATGTTCCAGCCATTTCAGGGCAATGTCGATATCAGGCCAGCGCATCTGCAATCCTTTGGGCAATCTGGCGGGCAACATCGGCCTTTTCGGTATCGGGCCAGCTTTCCACGCCTTGGTCGGTGATAATATGCACGCTGTTGCGGTCGCCGCCCATGACATCGCCGGACACGTCATTGGCGATGATCCAGTCACACCCTTTGCGCATCCGCTTGGTCGTTGCATAGTCGATTACTTGCTCGGTCTCTGCGGCAAAGCCAATGACGAGCCGGGGACGCAATGGCGAGCGGCACAGCCCTGCGAGAATATCGGGGTTTTCGCTGGGTTCGAGAATGGGCGGTGCGCCATCCTGTTTCTTGATTTTCTGATCGGCGCTGGGGAAGCGCCAATCGGCCACGGCGGCGACCATGACGGCGGCATCGGCAGGCAGATTGCCCGCGACCGCCGCTTGCATTTCCACAGCGGTTTCCACGTCGATGCGATGCACGCCCTTGGGGGTGGGCAAATGCACCGGGCCGGATACAAGGGTGACGCGTGCGCCCAAAGTCGCCAGCGCCTCGGCAATGGCATAGCCCTGTTTGCCGCTGGAACGATTGGCGACATAGCGCACGGGATCGATTGGTTCGTGGGTCGGCCCAGCGGTGACGATGACATGCTGGCCCGCCAAGGGCTTGGGGCTACCGCCGAGCATCGCAATGATCGCGTCGAAGATCGCCTGCGGTTCGGGCAGACGACCGGGGCCGAATTCGCCACAGGCCATTGCGCCTTCATCGGGTTCAAGGATTTGAATGCCATCGCCGCGTAGCGTCTCGATATTGCGCTGTGTCGCGGGGTGCTGCCACATGCGGACATTCATCGCGGGCGCGATCAGCACGGGCTTGTCGGTCGCGAGTAACAAGGTGGTGGCAAGATCATCGGCCATGCCCGCCGCCATGCGTGCGATCAGATCGGCAGTGGCGGGGACGACGGCAAGGAGATCGGCCTGGCGGCTGAGCTGGATATGGCCCATTTCCACCTCGTCCTTGAGGTCGAAAAGCTCAGTATAGACCTTGTCTTCGCTCAAAGCCGCGAGGCTTAAGGGGGTGACGAATTGCGCCCCTGATTTGGTCAGCACACAACGGACCTGATGGCCCGCCTTGCGCAACAGGCGGACAAGCTCGCAGGATTTATACGCCGCAATGCCGCCGCCGATGATGAGTGTGATCCGTTTTCCGTTCATGCACTTCTCGTAACCGGCAGCGGGGGGATTGGCAATCTTACCGCTCGTTCAAATAATAACGATCCAGCGCGTTAAGATTGTCGTCGAGTTGATACACGATCGGCTGGCCGGTCGGGATTTCGAGGCCGGTGATCTCATCGTCCGGGATGTTGGACAGATGCTTGACCAAGGCGCGCAGCGAATTGCCATGGGCGGAGATCAGCACGCGCTTGCCCGCTTTCAGTTCCGGCGCGATGCGGGCTTCCCAATAAGGGAGCACGCGGGCGATGGTGTCTTTCAGGCTTTCGGTGTTGGGGATGTCGATCCCGGCATAACGGCGGTCGGTCGACAGATCGAATTCGCTGCCCGCTTCCAGCGGCGGCGGCGGCACGTCGAACGAACGACGCCAGATCTTGACCTGATCATCGCCATGCTTGGCGGCGGTTTCCGCCTTGTTGAGGCCGGTCAGCCCACCATAATGGCGTTCGTTCAAGCGCCAGTCCTTTTCGACCGGCAACCACAAGCGGCCCATTTCTTCCAATGCGATGTTGAGCGTCTTGATCGCGCGGGTCTGGAAGCTGGTGAAGCAGCTATCGAAATCCAGCCCCTTGTCGCGCATCAACTGGCCAGCGGCGCGGGCTTCGGCAACGCCCAATTCGGTCACGTCCACATCCCACCAGCCGGTGAAGCGATTTTCCAGATTCCAGGAGGATTGGCCGTGGCGGATAAGGACGAGCGTTGGCATGAATCGATACTCCAAAAGGCGATGAAGAAGTTGAACCGGCCTCTAGCGGGTGAAGCGCTGGCTTTCAATCCTGATGGGCCGCGCGGCGCAGCCGGTCGTTGATCGCGATGCCGAGACCCTCATCCGTGATCGGCGCAATGGCGATGCGGGGCTTGGGCGCAGAATCGGCCCGGTGCAGCAGATCGAACAGATTGGCGGCGGCTTGGGTAAGATCACCATCCAAGGACAGGCTCGCATCGCCCGCAATCCCGCCAAAGCCGATCAGATATTCATCTGCGTCGGGTAGCGTCACGTTAAGCCGCACAGGCTTGGACGGCGCATAATGGCTAAGCAGCTGGCCGGGCGCGATGATCGCCTCATCATGGCGGCGCTCGGTGACGGGCAAATGGGATGCCGCTGTTAACGCCTCCGCCGTGATCGGGCCGGGGCGCAACAGGTGAATGTCATCTGCGCCAAAAGAGATGATCGTCGATTCTAGCCCCAGCCCGGTCGCATTGTCATCAATGATCAGCGGGATGCGGCCGGTCAGGCTGAGCGCGACATGATCGGCGCGGGTCGGGCTGATCCGGCCAGAGGCATTGGCGCTGGGCGCGGCAAGCGGGCGGTCTGCGGCGGTCAGCAATGCCCGCATCGCGCGGTGCGCCGGTACCCGGATCGCGACCGTCTCCAGCCCAGCGGTCACCAAGGAGGACAGGCCGTTATCATTGCGCACCGGCAGTACCATCGTCAACGCGCCGGGCCAGAAGGCATGGGCAAGCGCACGGGCGCGGTCATCGAACACTGCCAGACGTTCGGCATGGGCAAGGTCCGGCACATGGACGATCAGCGGGTTGAAACCGGGTCGTCCCTTGGCCTCATAGATGCGCGCCACCGCTTCGCCATTCTGGGCATCCCCGGCAAGGCCATAGACGGTCTCGGTCGGGATCGCGACGACCATGCCGCTAGCTATCAGTCGCGCGGCTTCCGCGATGCTCTCATCGCCAAAGGGCAGGGTGCGCGTCTGGAGTGTGGCGGAGGCGTTCATGTGCTCAACCTGTGACGGGTAGGCCGATGACCGACATTTGTCGCCCATAGCCCGGTTCGCCCCGCAAGGTGGCACGGCGGTAGGAGAAATAATGTTGCTCATCGGCGCAGGTATCGATCCCGACCCATTCGGCCTTACGTATGCCTGCCGCGCCAAGCCGCGCCAGCACATAGCCTGCGATGTCGAACATCAAATGACCTGCGCGCCGCGCATCGCTGAAGAATTGCTCATGCGCCGGGTTCTGTTCGAGAAACGGGATGGCAAAGGCATCCGACACTTCATAGCTGGCACGCGCAATACAGGGGCCAAGCGCAGCGACGATGCGGCGGCGGTCTGCGCCCAACGCTTCCATTGCGGCGATGGTGTGATCCGTCACACCGTGGATCGCGCCCTTCCAACCGGCATGGGCTGCTCCGATCACGCCCGCGTCCAGATCGGCGAACAGCACCGGCACGCAATCGGCGGTGAGGATGCCGAGCAACAGCCCCGGGGTATTTGTCACCAGCGCATCCGCCTCTGGTCGGGCATCATGGGCAATGGGGGCGGTGACAGTCACCACATCCGCGCTGTGAATTTGATAGAGGGTGACCAGCGCACCGCCAGGGAGAATCGCTTCGCGAATCCTGCGCCGATTCTCTGCGACATCGGCTGGCACATCATCCGATCCGGGACCAATGTTCAGACTGGCATATTGGCCGGTCGAAACACCCCCTCCGCGCCCAAAGAATCCATGGGGTAATCCGCTGAAAACGGGCGATTGTACAAAGGGTGGGGGTGGCGTGTCTTGCATCATTGTTTCTTTAGCCCGCAGGTCAAGGGCTGACTAGGTTTAGTTGTCGGGATAAATGTGGTGATTATTTTCCATTTGGATCAGGTCGCGGCAATGCCTAGCAATTGGCCGCGCAAATGGGGGATTGCACCAAGCTGGTGGTAAAATTTTAAAATACCCTCTTGCGCCGAAATATAATTCGGACACTATAGGTGGTGTCGTTCAGGGGGCGGCACCCCAAACTTTGTGGTCGGGCCTGTATGGGTCAGTCATAGCTTCAGGCGTTTGTCAATTGGCAATCTGGCTGTGGATCGCAAATAATAAGGTGGTTTTCACCCCTGTCGGCAATGTGAATCATGTTGGACATGATGGGCGCGTTACGCTAGAACACAAGTAGAACATACTTGGGGCAGAACATTGCTTGGAGCCGATGACCGGCGTCCGGTGTTGTTGGCTGGTTTTGGCGGGGGCAAGCGTTCACCATGTTTTTTTAGCGGCTAAGGGGGGTCAGGAGAATGGATTTGGCAGGCACACAAACAGCAATGACTGGGGATGTGGCAAGTCATGGTCCGACAGGCGGCGATCAGAATGATTCGTCGAAGGTGTTGACCCCGCGCTTCACGTTGGTGCTCGATCGCGAGCGTGATGCGTTGCTGACCGACTTTGGCAAGGAAACATTGGTCGATCGCTATCTGCTGCCGGGCGAATCCTATCAGGATTTGTTTGCGCGCGTGGCCTCGGCTTATGCGGATGATGCCGAACACGCCCAGCGCGTCTATGATTATATTTCAAAGCTCTGGTTCATGCCAGCTACCCCGGTACTATCCAATGGCGGCACGGGCCGTGGCCTGCCGATCAGCTGCTATCTCAACTCGGTCGACGACAGCCTGAACGGCATCGTCGATACATGGAATGAAAATGTCTGGCTCGCGAGCCGGGGCGGCGGCATCGGCACCTATTGGGGTTCGGTGCGCGGCATTGGTGAACCGGTCGGCCTGAATGGCAAGACCTCGGGCATCATTCCGTTCGTCCGCGTGATGGATTCGCTGACGCTGGCGATTTCGCAAGGGTCGCTGCGTCGTGGTTCGGCGGCATGCTATCTCGATGTGTCGCACCCGGAAATCGAAGAATTCCTCGAAATCCGCAAGCCATCGGGCGATTTCAACCGCAAGGCGCTCAATCTGCACCATGGCGTGCTGCTGACCGATGCCTTTATGGAAGCGGTGCGCGACGGCAAGGAATGGAACCTGACCTCGCCGAAGGACGGTTCGGTCCGCGCCACGGTCGATGCGCGTTCCTTGTTCCAGAAATTGGTCGAAACCCGTCTGCAAACGGGTGAGCCCTATATTGTGTTCTCCGACCATGTGAACAATGCGATGCCCAAGCATCATCGCGATCTGGGGTTGAAGGTGTCGACCTCCAACCTGTGTTCGGAAATCACGCTGCCGACCGGTCGCGACCATCTCGGCAATGACCGGACGGCCGTGTGCTGCCTGTCGTCGGTGAACCTTGAAACATGGGATGACTGGAACGGCGACAAGCAGTTCATCGAGGATGTCATGCGCTTCCTCGACAATGTCCTGTCGGATTATATCGACCGCGCTCCGCCTGAAATGGCGCGCGCCAAATATTCGGCCAGCCGCGAACGTTCGGTCGGCCTTGGCGTGATGGGCTTCCACAGCTTCTTGCAGGCGCGCAACATTCCGTTTGAAGGCGCGATGGCCAAATCTTGGAATATGCGGATTTTCCGGCATGTCAGCGCCAAGGCGTCCGAAGCGTCGATGCTGCTCGCCAAAGAGCGCGGGCCGTGCCCGGATGCCGCCGATATGGGCGTGATGGAGCGTTTTTCGTGCAAGATGGCGATTGCCCCGACTGCGTCGATTTCGATCATCTGCGGCGGCACATCGGCCTGCATCGAACCGATCCCGGCCAATATCTATACCCATAAGACGCTGTCCGGCTCTTTCTCGATCCGCAACCCGTATCTGGAAAAGCTGTTGATGGAGAAATCGAAGAATTCGGACAATGTCTGGAATTCGATTCTCGAACAGGGCGGTTCGGTCCAGCATCTCGATTTCCTCACCCATGAGGAAAAGGACGTGTTCAAGACCAGCTTTGAAATCGATCAGCGCTGGCTGCTCGAACTCGCTGCCGACCGCACGCCCTATATCGATCAGGCCCAGTCGCTGAACCTGTTCATCCCGGCGGATGTGGAGAAATGGGATCTGCTGATGCTCCATTTCCGCGCATGGGAATTGGGGATCAAGTCGCTATATTATCTCCGCTCCAAATCGGTGCAGCGCGCCGGTTTCGCGGGCGGGGTAGAAGCCGACAACACGATCGACCTTAAACAGATCGAAGTTGAGGTGAAGGATTATGATGAGTGTCTGGCCTGTCAGTAATATTGGCCAGCAACACGCAATCCACCTGTTTCAGTCAGTAGCTTAAGGGTTGTTGGAGGGTGCTTGAAAACAGGCACCTTCGCACCCATTTTCAATGTCTGATTGGGCATTGATGACATCCAGTTGATAAGTAGGAATCTGTGCCATGTCCCTTCTCGAAGCCCGCACCCAGTACAAGCCCTTCGAATATCCATGGGCTTATGATTTCTGGAAACGTCAGCAGCAGATCCACTGGATGCCGGAAGAAGTGCCATTGGGCGAGGATTGCCGCGACTGGGCGCAAAAGCTGACGGATCATGAACGCAATCTGCTGACCCAGATTTTCCGCTTCTTCACCCAAGCGGATGTCGAGGTGCAAAATTGCTATCATGAAAATTATGGCCGGGTGTTCAAGCCGACCGAAGTGAAGATGATGCTCGCGGCGTTTTCCAACATGGAAACGGTCCATATCGCGGCATACAGCCATTTGCTCGACACCATCGGCATGCCCGAGAGCGAATATGGCATGTTCCTTCAATATAAGGAAATGAAGGACAAGCATGATTATCTGAGCACCTTCGGCGTCGATACCGACGAAGACATTGCCCGGACCTTGGCAATGTTCGGCGGCTTTACCGAAGGCCTGCAGCTGTTCGCATCGTTCGCGATGCTGATGAACTTCCCGCGCTTCAACAAGATGAAGGGCATGGGCCAGATTGTCACTTGGTCGATCCGTGATGAATCGCTGCATTGTGAAGGCATCACCAAGCTGTTCCATGCGTTCGTGAAGGAACGCGACTGCCTGACCAAAGCGGTCAAGGAAGACATTATGGACTGCTGCCAGAAAACGGTGCGCTTGGAAGATGCGTTCATCGACCTCGCGTTCGAACAGGGTCCAGTGCCGGGGATGAACCCGAAGGAAATCAAGAAGTACATCCGCTATATCGCGGATTGGCGCTTGGGCCAGCTCGGGTTCCAGCCGATCTACATGATCGACGATCACCCGCTGCCTTGGCTCGCGCCGCTGTTGAACGGCGTTGAACACGCCAATTTCTTCGAAACCCGCGCCACCGAATATTCCAAGGCGGCCACGCGTGGCACTTGGAACGATGTCTGGGACAGCTTCGACCGTCGCAAATCGGCCAAGCCGAATAATGATGTCGTGCAGGAAGTGGCCGAAGTGCCGGAAGCCGACATGTTCGCGGCGGCAGGCGTCGCTGCGGAGTAAGATGGGATTGGGGGCTGCGATGGTATTTGCAGCCCATTAATCTATGGTTGGTTTAGACCCTGAAACAAGTTCAGGGTGACGAACTGATGGTGCTCAGGGCGATGTATTGAGTGGGTGCGCAGATTATCTGTGATGGGTTGGTAATGAATTTCTAGTCTGCCCATCATTATGTTCTTGATCTAAATCAAAGCCTTGCCCTCAACGCTTCGGCAATATTCTCCACGTCGGCGTCATCATCGCAAGATGGCGCATATGGGAGAGATATGATGACACCTGAACTGATGCAGCCCGGCGTGATTGTGCCTGTGGTGACTGCCGCCGCCTTTGCGGTGGTTTTGCTTTTTTGCTCAATCGAGGATGCGTTTCGCAAACGCTGATCTTCGGTCTTACCCCATCGGATAGGGGATGTCCTTCGATACCGCATCAATCGCGGCCAGCACATCGTGCGGCAGAATGACATCTGCCGCCGCGAGGATTTCCGGCATCTGATCGACATGGGTCGCCCCCACAATCGTGGACGCGACGAAATCATGTTGTTTCGACCATGCGACCGCAAGCGTAACGGGCGATAAGTCTGCCGCTTGCGCGATGGCCATGAAGCGTTCGGTAGAAGCCAATGTCCGGTCGTTGACAAAGCGCTTGGCCATCGCCTGCTGGCGCGGCGCGAGGGCGTTATAAGCGGTGAAGCGGCTATCTTTCGGCCATGCGCCGCCTTGATATTTGCCCGACAAGACGCCGCCCGCAATCGGTGAATAAGGAATGAGGCTCACCCCTTCGCGACGGCAGATATTCGCCAGTTCATCTTCGAACCGGCGATTGTTGAGACTGAAGTTATTCTGGATCGTCTGATAACGCGCGGTGCCGAGCCGTTCGGCGGTCGCAAGACTTTTCATCAGGCCCCAGCTATTTTCATTGGAACAGCCCGAAATCCGAATTTTGCCCGCGCGGACCAATTCGTCGAGCACTTCCATGATCTCATCTTGCGGCGCGTCCGGGTCGGGCCAATGGGTCTGGTACAGATCGATATAATCGGTGCCGAGTTTCCTGAGGGAGCCCTCAACCGCACGGGTGATGTTGTGGCGGTCGAGCGCGGTCATTTCACCGCGCAATGGTGCGTTGATCCAGATATGGCTCGGTCCCGCAACCTTGGTGGCGAGAATAATGGAGTCGCGGTTCTTGGTTTTCAGCCAGCGGCCAACGATATCTTCGGTCAGGCCGACATAACGGGCGTGGACGGGGACGGGGTACATTTCTGCCGTATCGAAAAAGTTGATTCCGGCATCATAAGCTGAGTCCATGATGCGAAAGGCCATGGCCTCATCGGCCTGACTACCGAACGACATCGTCCCCATGCAAATATCAGAAACGTTGATGGCGCTTTTGCCGAGGCGCTTGAACTGCATGAATGATGTCTCCCGTCGAACCTGCCCGTGTTGTAGCGCGGTGTTCAGCAAGCGCAATGGGAAGAAAAGGTTAGGCGAGATCGAGGGTGAGGGTCACTTCATCGCCTGCCGCAATATCTTCGCGACGGCGGACATCGGCCTTGATCGGCAGGATATAGCCACCGGTTTTACGATCCGGAAACACCGAGGTCTGCCAGCGGGTCTGGCCGATCTGGACGGACACTTTCACCGACCCGAAACCACCACGCATGCCAATAGATTGCATTTTGATTTCAATGGCCTGTTCGGGCGGTATCGACAGGAAATGCCAACTGCCCTTGCCCGGATTCCACATCCAGACAAGGGCAGTGACTTCCAGCATATATTAGCGCGTCAGCTTTTTATAAGCGAGGCGGGTCGGGCGGTCAGCCGCATCGCCGAGACGACGGCGCTTGTCTTCTTCATAGGCCTCGAAATTGCCTTCGAACCATTCGACATGACTGTCGCCTTCAAAAGCGAGGATATGGGTCGCCAGACGATCGAGGAAGAAGCGATCGTGGCTGATGACCACGGCGCAGCCCGCGAAGTTTTCGAGCGCGTCTTCGAGTGCGCGCAGGGTTTCGACGTCGAGATCGTTG
>DITZ01000098.1:0-471 GCA_002422985.1 Sphingomonadales bacterium UBA6171 | reverse complement strand
GGCCGACCTTCTTCTGCTGATCGACGCCCTTGAAGTTGAACGCGCCGCAATAAGCGCGGGTCTGGACTTCATGCTTGCCGAAATAGAAGCGTTCATTGCCGCCGGAAATTTCTTCCCAGACATTATGGTTCGGGTCGAGCGCATCGCGCGATTGGTCGACATAGCCGAGCTTGACGGTATCGCCGACTTCGATCGTGCCGCTGTCCGGCTTTTCATGGCCGGTAATCAGCTTGAACAGGGTCGATTTACCCGCGCCGTTCGGCCCGATCACGCNNACGCCGACGATGCCGCCGGGGGGGAGGGTGAAGCTCAGATCTTCGAACAGCAATTTATCGCCATAGGATTTGGTCAGATTATGCGCCTCGATCACCTTGCCGCCGAGACGGGCCGGGATCTGGATCAGAATCTGCGATGCGCCGGGGCGACGATCTGCTTGCTTTTCAACCAGTTCGTCGAACGCCTTGATACGCG
>DITZ01000097.1:4075-31094 GCA_002422985.1 Sphingomonadales bacterium UBA6171 | reverse complement strand
CGACGGTCAGCGGCATGAAGCAGCGGTCCGCGGTGCGGGCGACCATGTCGAGCAGGGTGGCGCGATCTTCGTGGCTGGCGGTGATGTCCAGAAACACCAGCTCGTCCGCGCCCTGCGCGTCATAGCGGGCGGCGGCTTCCACCGGGTCTCCGGCGTCGCGCAGGCCGACGAAATTCACGCCCTTCACCACGCGGCCATCCGCCACGTCGAGGCAGGGGATGATGCGGACGGCGAGCGTCATGCCGCCAGTCTCAGCGCCCCGGCAAGGTCGATGCGGCCGTCATAGAGCGAGCGGCCGGCGATGACGCCGCTGATGTTGGCGTGGCGGCGCATGGCGGGGATTTCGGACGCTTCGGCCAGCCCGCCCGACGCGATGACCGGGATGCGCACGGCCTTGGCAAGCGCGGCGGTGGCGGCGATGTTGATGCCTTTCAGCAGCCCGTCCCGCCCGACATCGGTGAACAGGAGCGCGCTGACGCCGGCATCTTCAAAGCGGCGGCCCAGATCCTCGACCGGCACGTCGGACACATCGGCCCAGCCATGGCTGGCGACCATGCCGTCGCGGGCGTCCACCGCCACGATGACGCGATCGGGATAATCCTTGGCGGCGGTGCGCACCAGTGCGGGATCGTTGAGCGCCGCCGTGCCGATGACGACGCGGGCGGCACCAAGGCGGAACCAGCGTTCGATCGACGACATGGTGCGGATGCCGCCGCCCACCTGCACAAGAGCCGGGGTGGCGGCGAGAATGGCGACGACGGCATCCGCATTGCGGCTGGCACCGGCGAACGCGCCATCCAGATCGACGACGTGCAGATGCCCGGCGCCGGCGGCGGCGAAGCGGGCGGCCTGGGCGGCGGGATCATCGGCATAGACGGTGGCGCGGGCCATGTCGCCCTGCGCCAGGCGGACGACCTGCCCGGCTTTCAGGTCGATCGCGGGGTAGATGGTGAAGGGCATCAGGGCTTCCAGGCAAGAAAACGGGCA
Organism: Sphingomonadales bacterium UBA6171; assembly: GCA_002422985.1. Lineage (GTDB taxonomy): Bacteria > Pseudomonadota > Alphaproteobacteria > Sphingomonadales > Sphingomonadaceae > Sandaracinobacteroides. The sequence goes on along the minus strand of DITZ01000097.1, from coordinate 30,107 downwards.
AGAAGGTCGAGGCCGTGCGCCTGCGATTTTTCCGGATGGAACTGCACGCCCAGCATGTTGGCGCGCTGCACGGCGGCGATTATCGGCCCGCCATGGTCGGCGGTGCCGGCGATGTCGGCGTCGGCCACATCCTGCATGGCGAAGCTGTGGGTGAAATAGACATCGCCCGGCGCCACCAGCGAGCCGGCGCGCGGGGTGACATGGTTCCAGCCCATGTGGGGGATGCGATAGGCCGGGCCGGGCTTCATGCGCCGGACGGTGCCGCCGATCCAGCCGAGGCCGGCGTGGGTGCCGAATTCCTCGCCGGCACCGGCCATCAGCTGCATGCCCACACAGATGCCCAGAAAGGGCCGGCCGTCGCTGATCACGGCGCTGTTCAGCGCATCCACCATGCCGGGCAGCGCGCGGAGCGCACCGATGCAGGCCCCAAAGGCCCCAACGCCGGGCAGCAGGATGCGGCTGGCTCTGGCGACGACCGCCGCATCGCTGGTGACGCTGACCGACGGCGCACCCGCGGCGAGCAGCGCCTTTTCCGCCGAGCGCAGATTGCCGGCTCCATAGTCGATAAGCGCGATGGTCATGCGCCGATCAGACGATGGTGCCGCCAAGCGATCCCTTGGTGGAGGGGATGGCATCGGCCTGACGCGGATCGATCGCCACCGCATCCCTCAGCGCACGCGCCAGCCCCTTGAAGGCGGATTCGACGATGTGGTGGTTGCTGCTGCCATACAGGGTTTCGACATGCAGCGTGATGCCCGCGGCCTGTGCGAAGCTCTGGAAGGCATGGCCGAACAATTCGGTGTCCATCGTGCCGAGGCTGGGCTGCGTGAAGCCGACCTTCCAGACGCACCAGGGCCGGCCGGAAATGTCGATGGCGACGCGGGTGAGCGTTTCGTCCATCGGGATACAGGCATGGGCATAGCGGGTGATGCCGCGCCGGTCACCCAGCGCCAGCCGGAAGGCTTCCCCAAGGGCGATGGCCGTGTCCTCCACACTGTGGTGCGCGTCGATGTGCAGATCGCCAACCGTGCGGATTTCCAGATCGAACAGGCCGTGCCGCGCCAGCTGCTCCAGCATATGATCGTAAAAGCCGATGCCGGTGGCGATGGTGCGCCTGCCGCTGCCATCCAGGTTCAGGCTGACGAACACATCGGTTTCCGATGTTGTGCGGGAGACGGTTGCGGTGCGCGGCATGGCGGTCATTGGCGGACTTCCTATGGATGGCGAGCGCTATAGCAGGGGTTGGCCACCGTTCAACTGCCGCGGCGTCCCGTCAGCTTTCGGTCAGCGGTTCGTCCTCAAGCTCATCGGTGACAAAGGCATCCAGCAACGGCGGTGTCTCCGGCGCGTTCAGCATGTCCACATCGCGAAGCCGGCGGCTGACCGCGCGCGTGCGTTTCCCGGCCTCGTCCACGGTGCGTCTTGCGGTGTCCAGCTGCTTGCCCAGCTTTTCCCAGACATCGCCATATTTTTTGAACTCGTCCTTCGCGGCTGCCAGAATCTGCCAGACTTCGCTGGAACGTTTTTCGATGGCGAGCGTCCGGAAGCCCATTTGCAGGCTGGTCAGAAGCGCGGCCAGCGTTGTCGGTCCCTGCACCATGATGCGATGCTTGTTCTGCAACTCGCTGACCAGCCCCGGCCGGCGGATGACTTCGGCAAACAGCCCCTCTGTCGGCAGGTAGAGGATGGCGAAGTCGGTGGAATGGGGCGGATGGATATATTTGTCGCAGATGGTTTTCGCCTGGAGCCGAATGGCCTTCTCCAGCGTCTGCGCCGCCTTTTCGGAATCCTCCGCCAGACCCGCTTCCTGTGCCCGCAGCAGGCGCTCATAATCCTCCTGCGGCAGCTTGGCATCAATTGGCAGCCAAAGCGGCTGATCGCCATCGCCCTTGCCCGGCAGCCGAACGGCGAACTCCACAACTTCCCCGCTGTCGGGCCGGATGCGAACATTGCTGGCAAACTGATCCGGTGTCAGCATGTCGTCCAGCAACATGCCAAGCTGCACTTCGCCCCAGCCGCCGCGCGACTTCACATTGGTCATGATGCGCTTCAGATCGCCGACGCCACTGGCCAGGGTCTGCATTTCGCCCAGCCCCTTATGCACCTGTTCCAGACGGTCGCTGACCATCTGAAAGGATTCCCCCAGCCGCTTCTCCAGCGTGCCCTGAAGCTTTTCTTCCACCGTTTCGCGCATCTTTTCGAGCTTCTGCGCATTATCTTCCCGCACCTTGTCGAGCGCGGTGGCGACCGTTTCGCGCAGCGCCTCCTGCTGGGCCGCGTTCTGCACGATCAGCGCTTCAATCTTTTCCACAACGCCGCTCATTTGCCTGGCGATGTCTGCCCGGCTTTCGCGCTGCCCTTCCGTCAGCCGCTGTTCAAGCGCCACCATGGCTTCACTGGTTTCGCGCAGCCGATCCCGCAACACATCGCCAAATGTCTGCAAGGCCCGCAACAGGGATTCATCAAGGCTCTTGCGCCCGTCGCGTGCCTCCTGCCGCATGGCTTCCAACTGTTCGGACTGGGTTCGGGAGAAGCCGTCCAGGCGTATTTCAAAACTGTTGAATCGCTGCTCCAGCGCCTGCGTCTGGGCATGTGCCAGCGAGCGCCACTCGTCGCGCGCCGCGCGGCCATCCTCCCGCATTGCCAGCGATGACTGATTCAACAGCGATTCTATGGCTGCCAGCCTTTCCGTCAGCGCCGGCGGCAAGGCCCGCAGAGACGGGGATCGAATCAAGAGGATGATGCCGACAAGAAAGGCGGCAATGGCGAAAACCAGCGTGGCGACCAGAATTGCAATGTCCATCAACGATCCCCGGTTTCGACTGGCTGCCCTTGACGCCAATGCGGCGTGGTGAGAACATTATGCGAACATGCGCCCGTGCGTCACGCACTTTCTTGCCGCAGGCAGCAAAATTGCTGCCGACCTGCTATCATGCCGCGGATCATCCGGGGAGAATGACGATGGAATTTGACCTGCTGGCAGACGATCCGGCCTTTGGCGGATGACGATGCCGCCCGATTCGCGCGCCATTGCCTTGTTCCTCGACATGCTGCTTGCCGAGCGGGGGGCCGCGGGCAATACGGTGCTGGCCTATGGCCGCGATCTGGCGGGCGCGTCCGACACGCTGGGCGGGCGGCTGGCGGGGGCGGACGAGGCGGATATGCGCCGGCTGTTTGCGGATTGGGCGGCGCTCAAACCGGCCTCCATCGCGCGCAAACGCTCGGCCTTGCGGCGCTTTTTCGGCTTCCTGCTGATGGAGGGGATCCGCGCCGACAATCCGATGTCGGCCATCGCCGCCGTGAAGCCGGGGCGGGGGCTGCCCAAAACGCTGTCAAAGGCGGAGATGCTGGCGATGTTTGCAGTGCTGGACGCTGATGTGGCCGATGATGCGCCGGGCGCGCGGCGGATGAAGGCGCTGGTGGAGCTGCTCTATGGCTCCGGCCTGCGGGCGACCGAGCTGGTTTCTTTGCCGCGCCATGCGATCCGGCCGACGCAGCCCTTTGCCATCATCAGCGGCAAGGGCGGGAAGGAACGGCTGGTGCCGCTGTCACCCGCGGCGATGGCGGCGGCAGCGGCCCATGCCGCCGATGTGCCGCGCGACATGGCTTATCTGTTTCCGTCGGGCCGCAGCCATTTGTCGCGCGTGCGGCTGTTCCAGATGGTGAAGGCTTTGGCGGCGCGCGCCGGCATCAATCCGTTGCGGGTGTCGCCGCATGTGTTGCGCCATGCCTTTGCCACGCATCTGCTGGAAGGCGGGGCCGATCTGCGCGTGCTGCAAACGCTGCTGGGCCATGCCGATATCGGCACGACCGAAATTTATACCCATGTCTCGGCCGGGCGGCTGGTGGAAACGGTGACGACGCTGCACCCGCTGGCCGGTGATGCGCCCTCGACCCGGTAGCCGCACTGTGTCAGGCTGTCTGCCATGACCATTGCCCATCTGAACCGCGTGGCGACCGCCGTGCCCGACCATGATGTCCACAGGGCGTTCGAGCGCTTTGTGGCGGCGCGGCTGGAGGGGCGGCGCGAGGCGGCGCTGTTCCGGCGGCTGGCGGGGCGTTCGGGGATTGCGCACCGCTTTTCCAGCTTTGAGCCGGTGGCGAATCCGGACCGTTTTGTGGCGGACCGGGAAGGCTTTTATGTGCCCGGCAGCTTCCCGCCCACCAGCCGGCGGATGGCGCGCTATGCCGAGGTGGCGCCGGCGCTGGCGGTGCAGGCGATCAAGGGGCTGGAGACCGACCTGTCGGCCATCACGCATCTGGTATTGGCCTCGTGCACGGGCTTCATGGCACCGGGGCTGGACCAGATTATCGTGCGGAAACTGGGGCTTGATCCCGGTGTGGAGCGCACGGTGGTGGGCTATATGGGCTGTTATGCGGCGGTGAATGCGCTGCGGCTGGCGCATCATATCCTGCGTTCCACCCCTTCGGCGCGGGTGCTGGTGGTGACGATCGAGCTGTGTACGCTGCATTTTCAGGACACGGAGGATCTGGAAAAGCTGCTTTCCATGCTGTTGTTCGGCGATGGCTGTGCCGCAGCGCTGGTGAGTGCGGATGCCGCGGGGCTGGCGCTCGACGATTTCCTCAGCATCGCGCTGCCGGAAACGGCGGATGCGATCACCTGGAATATCGGCGATACCGGGTTTGAGATGCACCTGTCCGGCGCGGTGCCGCGGCATATCCAGCGCGCCATGCTGGCGGCGTCGGCGGAGTCGGCGGCGGGTGCCGGGCTGCTGCGCGGGCGGGCGGCGGCGGATTATCCGCTTTATGCCGTGCATGCCGGCGGGCGGGCCATATTGGATGCGGTGGAAAACGGGCTGGGGCTGGCGGATGGCCTGCTGGACTGGTCGCGCGGGGTGCTGAATGATTTTGGCAATATGAGCAGCGCCACGCTGATGTTCGTGTTGCAGCGCATTCTTGGGCAGGCACCGGCAGGCGATGGTCTGGCGATGGCCTTTGGGCCGGGGCTGGCGTGCGAGACATTCCGCTTTCGCAAACTATAGGCCATGTTGGGCAGCCTCCTGCAATGGCCGGATTTTTCGGTGCGCGCGCAGCAGCCGGAATGGATGGATACCGAGCTTGTGAGCCAGGCGGATTTTACGCGCTGTCTCGACGATCTGGCGGTGGTGAACCGGCTGACGCGCGCCGCGCCGCCCACCCTGGCCTTTCTGGCGCGGCTGACGGCGGGGTGGCCGGCCGGCAGCGTGCTGCGGCTGGCGGACATCGGCTATGGGCGCGGCGACATGCTGCGGCGCGTCCATCGCTGGGCGGTGGCGCGGGGGTTCCGGCCGGAGCTGACGGGCGTGGACCTCAATCCGCGCAGCCGGGTGGCGGCCGCGGCGATAACACCGGCCGGCATGGGCATAGGCTGGCATGAGGGCGATCTGTTCGACTGGCAGCCGGAAGCGCGCCCGCATGTGGTCATCTCCGCGCTGTTTGCGCATCATCTGGATGATGCGGGCGTGCGGGCTTTTCTGCGCTGGATGGAGGCGACGGCGACGGATGGCTGGTTTGTGAATGATCTGCACCGCCACTGCTTTGCCTGGGGCGGGTTCCGGCTGCTCTCCACTTTGGCGGGCTGGCACCGCTTTGTGCGGCATGACGGGCCGTTGTCGGTGCGCCGCGCCTTTGTGGCCGATGAGTGGCGCGCCATGCTGGCGGATGCGGGGCTGACGGCGGATGTGCGCTGGCATCTGCCCTTTCGCCTGTGCGTGGGGCGGGTGAAGCGATGAGTGCGGGCCGATGAGTGCGGGCCGGTGAGTGCGGGCCGATGAGTGCGGATTGGCCGGGCACGCTGATCCTGGGCGGGGGGCTGGCGGGCAGCGCGGCGGCCATATTGCTGGCGCGCGCGGGCCATCGGGTACGCCTGTGGGAAAAGGCATTGCACCCGCACCACAAAATCTGCGGCGAGTTTCTGAGCTGGGAAGGGCAGGCGGTGCTGGCCCGGCTGGGGGTGGATGCGGATGCGCTGGGGGCAGAGCGGATCGACCGGCTGCGGGTGACGGCGGGCGTACGGCTGGCAGAGGCGCCGCTGGGCTTTATTGCGCGCTCCCTGAGCCGGCGGGTGCTGGATGCAGCGCTGCTGGCGCATGCGCACGCCGCCGGGGCGCTGGTGGAGCGCGGGGTGACGGCGCGCGCGCTGCTGCCGGACGGGGTGGTGGACGGCAGCCATGGCGCGCTGCGGCCGGCGCGGCTGATGCTGGCGACCGGCAAGCATGAGGTGCGCGGGGCCCGGCGCGACGGGCATGGCACCATCAACGATCAGCTGGGCTTCAAGACCTATTTCCGGCTGCGGCCGGCGGAACGGGAACTGCTGTCGGGCCATGTGGAACTGCATCTGTTCGAAGGCGGCTATGCCGGGCTGCAAATGGTGGAGCGCGAGGCGGCCAACCTGTGCTTTCTGGTGTCGCCGGCGCGGTGGCAGGCGGCCGGGGGCGATTTTGCCGCGCTGCTGGCGGCGATGGGGCGGGATGCCCCGCATCTGGCGCGGCGGCTGGAAGGCGCATTACCGCTGCTGGACCGGCCGATTGCGATATCGGGCGTGCCCTATGGCTTTGTGCATCAGGCGGCGGGGGGCGGTTTCTGGCGGCTGGGGGATCAGGCCGCCGTTATCCCCAGCTTCACCGGAGATGGCATGTCGCTGGCGCTGGTGTCGGCGCAGATGGCGGCGAAATCGGTGCTGGCCGGCGAAAGACCCGGCGATTTTCAGGCGCGGCTGGCGGCGATGGCGCGCGGGCCGGTGCGGCGGGCGGCCTTTGCGCAGCGGATGCTGGGGCTGGTGCCGGCACGGCAGCAGGCGCTGGTGCGGGCGCTGGGCCTGGCACCCTGGGCCGCGCGGCTTGGCGTGCGCGCCACGCGGGTTGGCGCGCGCGCCACGCGGGTTGGCCGCGCGGATTAGGCGGGCGGTTCAGACGCGCGGATTACACGGGTTGGCCGCGCGGTTCAGACGGGTAGCCGGGCGCTTCAGGGTCTGATGATCTACTGTGCTCTACCCTCGTCGCCCCGTGCCTGACAAGGGGGTTGGGCTTTTTGTGGCGCGGGACGGGAAGAACCAGCCTTGCCCCGTGTCAGGCACGGGGTGACGGTATCGCTTCATCGGTCCTGGAATAATCGGCCCTGGAAGTGCCGCTGCCGGCGAGGAAATTCGCGTCAGGGTAAGCAGCGGGCACGCAGCTAGTCGCGCGATGCTGCCCGCCGTGACGCGAATGGCCGCAAAACCCTATGAAAGATGCCTGGCGAGGTGCTTGTTCATTTCGAACATGGTCACCGAATCCAGACCGAAAACCGGCTTCAGCTTGGCGTCGGCGATGATGCGGCGCTTGTCTTTGGGATCCTGCAGATTATTGGCCTTGATATAGTCCCACATTTTCTTCACGACCTCGCCGCGGGCCAGCTTTTCCGCGCCCACAATGGCCGCCAGTTGCGGCGATGGGGTAAGCGGTGTTTGCAGCGCGTTCGGTTTCTTCTCGGTCATTATAATCCTCTCCCTTCAACCCTGCCGGCCGGGCATATTCCGCCGGCCACTTACGCAGCCTTCGACTCCGCACTATATGCGGGTCGTTACCTTGTGCGCTTCTCATTCCAACCTTTGGCATCCGCGTCAAACGGGAAAGCGGTGCTGATGCGGCCATAACGGCTGGAATGTGTCAAAACGGGTGATTGCGGCGAAGATTCCGCCCATTTCCCGCCACAGCGCCATGGTACGGAAGTTTACAGTCTGGCCGCTTGCGGTCTGCTATGATGATGCCGGATGAAATGGGCGGAAAATCTGTCTATATGGGAGGTTGGCCGGGTTTCGGCCAATCCGGTGAGAGCGAGACGTTGATGCGCTGTGCGGTTCTGGACGATGACAAGGCACAAACCGAGCTGGTAGCAAAGCTGCTGGCCGACGCCGGCTATGCGTGCGAGGTTTTCCATCAGGGCCGCACGCTCATCAACCGGCTGCGCCAGGACACGTTCGACCTGCTGGTGGTGGACTGGAACATGCCCGGCCTTTCCGGCATCGATGTGCTGCATTCGGTGCGGCAGGGGCCGCACGCCAGCCTGCCGGTGCTGATGATCACCAGCCGTTCGGATGATGCCGATGTGGTGCAGGGGCTGTCGGCCGGGGCGGATGATTATATCGTGAAGCCACTCAGCCCGCCGGTGTTCATGGCGCGGGTGGAAGCCGCGCTGCGCCGCGCGAACCTGAACAAGCCGGTGCGCCGCACAGCGGAATTTGGTCGCTATGCCTTTGATGGTGCAACAGAAACAGTGAATGTTGGCGGCGAGGCGGTCAAGCTGACCGCCAAGGAATTCGCGCTGGCGCTTACCCTGTTTGAAAATCTTTCCCGGCCGCTGTCGCGCTCTTATCTGCTGGACAGCATCTGGGGCCAAAGCCCGGATGCGGAGACGCGGACGCTGGACGCCCATGTGTCGCGCATCCGTTCCAAGCTCAATCTGCGCGCCGAAAACGGCTATCGCATCGCGCCCGTCTATTCCTATGGCTATCGGCTGGAAGCGACCGGCGCCCAGGATGGCGATCTGCCTGCTGATCTGCCGGTCTTGTCCGTGCCGGCACCCGGCATCAGCGCGAGCAGCCTGCCCTGATCATGTTGCGCTTCGCCATCCCCTCCCTGCTTGTGCTGATTGCCAGCAGCAGCCTGCCGTTGCCGGAAAGCAACGCGGGGGTGACGAGCAATGCCGGGGGCGAAGTGGATGAAATCATCATCTACCGCACGATGGAAGGCGAGTCGCTGAAGGGCCTCGCCGACAAATGGTTTGTGAATCCGGCCAACTGGCAGCGGGCGCAGGCGATGAACCGCATCGGCGATCCGGAAAAGCTGCCCGCCAATTATCCGCTGAAGCTGCGCGCCTCCTGGCTGAAATCAACGCCGATGGCCGCCGAGGTGATTGCCTTCCGTGGGCAGGCGAGCGCCGATCTGGCCGGTGAAACCAACCCTGTCGTCATCGGCATGAAGCTGGCAGAGGGCGACCGGGTGCAGACCGGCACCAATGGTTTTGTCACGCTGCGCCTGCCCGATGGCAGCATCGTGTCGCTGCCGTCCAACAGCGCCGTGCGCATGGAACGGTTGCGCACGGTGGCGCTGACCGGCGCGCTCGACCGCCGTTTTGCGCTGGAAAAGGGCCGGACAGAGGCGCAGGTGGAGCCGCTGATCGTGCCCGGCTCGCGCTTCCTCATCAACACCCCCGTGTCGGTCGCGGCGGTGCGCGGCACCCGCTATCGGGTGAGCTATGTGCCGGCGGAAATGAAGGCGCTGACCGAAGTGCTGGAGGGCCGGGTGGCCGTGGGCAAGGCCGCGGACGCCGCCGGCGGCACGCTGCTGACGCCGGGCCATGGCGTGGTGGCGACCGCGCGCAGTGTGAGCGGCGCGCTGGCGCTGCTGCCCGCGCCGCTGTTCGACGGCATGGCGGGCGTGCAGTCCGGTGCCTTTGTGCAGATCAGGGTGAAGCCGGTGCAGGGCGCCGTGCGCTACAGCATCGAGATCACGCGCGACCGGGACGGGATGCAGAAAGTGGCGCTGATGGAGAGCGACACGCCGGAAGGACGCGTGCCCGATATCGGCAACGGCCAATATTATGCGCATGTGAGCGCGGTTGGCCGCGAGGGGCTGATCGGGCTGCCGGGCCGCTATGGCTTTGAACGGCGCGTGCCGGTGTCGGGCAAGGACAAGCCGAAGCCGAAAAAGGCGCAGCAGCAGGCGGAGAAGAAGCCGCCGCGGGTGCAGCCCTATGACCCGAATTTCGCGGCCGACAATGGCATGCCGCTGGCCGGCCTGTTGTTTGCCGATGGCGAGCAGATGCTGGAAAGCGAACGGGCCGCGGCCGGTGAAGGCGCGTCGATGCAGGAAGAAGGCTCGGCCGACGACAGCACCGGCAGCGACCTGTTGGAGGCGATGTGGGAGGCGACCGGCTATCGCTTCGGCACGGCGGCGGCGGCCGGCTATATGGCGTCTGGCGGCAATGGCGTCGATGATGGCGGCACCGATGGCGGCACCGATGGCGGCACCGATGGCACCGATGGCGGCACCGGTGGCGGCGGCGGCGTGATCATCGTGACGCCGCCGAATTCCGGCGGCGGCGACGGCACGGCCCCGTCGACGGACACCCACACGGTCCCCTACACGCCCCCGCTCCCGCCGGCTACCGGCACGATGGTGCCGGAGCCGGCCGGCTGGGTGATGATGATCGCGGGCTTTGGCCTTGTCGGGCTGGTGCTGCGCCGGCGTGCCCGCGTAAAGTCTCCCGCCGCTTGAGCAGCCCGCCGGCGCCGGATGGGCGGGCGCAGCGCCTGACTGCGGCGCGCGCGGTGATGCAGCCGGCGACCATCGACGCGCCGCGCCCCTTGCCGCTGAAGCCCGTTCCCGTCCTGCGCAGCGGGCGTATGCTGGTCGAATGGTGGATTGTGCTGCTGCTGGCGTCGCTGGGCACGCTGGCCATGAACATCCTGACGCCGCCGGTGCGCCTCGACAATCTTCTGTATGACAGTGTGCAGCGGCTGAACCCGCCACCGCCTTCGGAGGATATCCTCATCATCGTTATCGACAACCGCAGCCTGGCGGAGCTGGGCCGCTGGCCCTGGCCGCGCGACTATCATGCCCGGCTGATCGAGCAGCTGACCGCGATGCAACCGCGCGTGATTGCCTATGACGTGCTGTTCCCGGAACGCTCGCCCGATCCGGCGGACGATGCGCGGATGGCGGCCGCGATGCAGGCCAATGGCCGGGTGCTGCTGCCGCATATCATTGAAATCCCCGGCCCGGACGGGGCGCCCTCCAATCTGGTGCCGCCGGTGCCGCCGCTGGCGGCCGCCGCGCGCGGCATGGGCCATGTGGTGGTGCGGCCCGACCGGGATGGCGTGGTGCGCGGCATAGACCGGCTGGAGAATGCCTCTGGCCACCGGCTGCCGCACCTGATGGAGGTGATGATCGACGTGGCCGAGGGGCGCACCCCCGCGCGGCCGGACCATGGCCCGCTGGGGCCGGTGCTGGCACCGGCGCGCGATCTCATCCGTTTTGGCGCGGGGCCGGGCGGCTATGCGGAGGTGTCGTTTGCGGATGTGATGATGGGCCGGGTGCCCGCAACGCTGGTGAAGGGCCGGATGTTGCTGGTGGGGGCGACCGGCAGCGGGCTGGGGGACCGGCTGTCCACGCCGATGTCCAGCACGCAGCAGACCATGGCGGGTGTGGAACTGAACGCCAATTATCTGGACAGCCTGATGCACGACCGGCTGGTGCGGCCGGCCTCGCCGCTGCTGTGGCAGCTCTGGTCCATGGTGCCGCTGTGGCTGCTGATGGCCTCGCTGCTGCTGCTGGGGCCGCGCATCAACCTGTGGGTGGGGCTGGCGCTGTCGGTGATGGTGGTGCTGGTGACCTTTGTGGCGCTGGGGCTGTTCCGTTTCTGGCTGCCGCCGTCCTCGGCGCTGATTGCGCTGGGGCTGGTCTATCCGCTGTGGGGCTGGCGGCGGCTGGATTTCGCCAGCCGCTATATGGTGGCCGAATTGCGCGAACTGGCCGATGAGGGCACGCCGCTGCCGCGCGAGCCGGTGGATGCCGGCGGCGATCCGGTGGAGCGGCAGATCATCCTGATGCACCAGGCGATCCGCGATGTGCGCGATCTTCGCCGCTTTGTGGCGCAGTCGCTCGACAGTCTGCCCGACGCCGCCATCGTGACCGATCTGGATGGCCGCATCATGATTGCCAATGATGCGGCGGACGCGCTGTTCGGGCATCGCGTGGGCCGGCCGCTGATCGGCCTGCAACTGGCGCGGGTGTTTCGCTGCCTGGATGTGGATGCGCGCTTTCCCGATCCGCGCGCCACCGAGCTGCTGGAGGCGATGCGGCGCGGGGCGCTGGCGCCGGACCATGGCTATGAAATGCGGACGGCGGACGGGCTGTCGCTGGAAATCCGGCTGGCCTTTTTCACCGATTCCGAACGGCGGCCGCTGGGCTGGATTGCGCGCTTTGCCGACATCACCAATCTGCGCGCCTCTGAACGGCAGCGGGAGGATGCGCTGCGGCTGCTGACCCATGACATGCGGGCGCCACAGGCCTCCATATTGGCGATTCTGCAATCCGAAGGTGCGGCCCTGCCCGCCGATCTGGCGCGGCGGCTGGAACGTTATGCGCATCAGACGCTGGCACTGGCGGATGATTTCGTGAACCTGGCGCGCGCGGAAAGCGGCAATTACAAGGTGGAGCAGTTCAATCTTTCCGACGCGCTGCTGGATGCGGCGGACGATATGTGGCCGCTGGCCAATGCCAAGCATATCCGCATCCGCACCGAGGTGCCCGACGAGGAGGCGCTGGTGCTGGGGGACCGGTCGCTCATCACGCGTTCCATCATCAATTTTCTGAGCAATGCGGTGAAATACAGCGGCGACAATACGCAGATTATGGCGCGCGTCAGCCTGCGGCCGGAGCTGGTGGAGGTGGCTGTCATGGATCAGGGGCGCGGCATTGCCGAGGCGGATCTGGAAGGATTGTTCGAACCCTTCCGCCGGCTGGCCGCGCCGGAAGGGGCGGCCGTGTCTGCCGATGCGCCGGGCGCCGGGCTGGGGCTGGCCTTTGTGAAGGCCGTTGTGGAGCGGCACCGGGGCACGCTGCATGTGACATCGGAAGTGGGGAAGGGCAGCGTTTTTGCGATGCGGATCCCGCGGGCGGCCTGAGGACAGCGGATTGACCGAATCGATCGCCGTCGCCTAGGGAAAAATGGTCGGCGGGGGCAACCCTGACGGCGCTGCGGGAGAGTGTGACGGGTGCAGGCCCGAAGCCGCCGAAGGAGCAACCGCCCCCGGAATCTCTCAGGCCACGGGACCGCAGCACCGGACAGAACCGACAGTCTGGAAAGCGCGCCGCCAGCGATGGTTGCGCCACCGAAGGGGTAACTCCGGCTGCGTTCTGGCGCTGTCCGGGGGAAAGCTCTCAGGTCTCGTGACAGGCGGGGGCGGCAGGCGGCACCGGCACCATTGTGGGGGCGGGCAGCCTGAATCACGAGAGGCTTGCCCGATGGCCAATGATCTTCCAGGCGATTTGCAACTGCTGCCGCTGGATGCCCTGCATCAGGCGCTGGGCGGCCGCATGGTGCCGTTCGCGGGCTATGCCATGCCGGTGCAATATCCGATGGGCGTGATGGCCGAACATCTGTGGACCCGCGCGCAGGCCGGGCTGTTTGACGTGAGCCATATGGGGCAGCTGACGCTGGCCGGCGACGGTGCGGCCGAATGGCTGGAAAGCATCGCACCGGGCGATTTCAAGGCGTTACAGCCAGGGCGGATGCGCTATTCGCTGCTGCTGGCCGATGATGGCGGCATATTGGATGACCTGATGGTCACCTTCACGGGCGACCATTTCTATCTGGTGGTGAACGGCGCCACCAAGCATGACGACATTGCCCATATGCGCGCGCGATTGCCCGCCGGCCTGACGCTCAGCCATATGGAGGGCGCGGCGCTGCTGGCGTTGCAGGGCCCCGCGGCGGTCGATGTGATGCGGCGGCTGGGGGTGGTGCCCGAATTGCCGGACATTCCCGCCATCGACGCGATGAAGTTCATGTCTGCCGGCCCCTATTGCTGGGGCGCGGTGCGGCTGGGCATCTCGCGTTCCGGCTATACCGGCGAGGATGGCTATGAAATCTCGCTCGACGCCGGTGATGCAGCGGCTTTCGCCCGCGCGCTGCTGGCCGATGCCGCGGTGAAGCCCATCGGGCTGGGTGCGCGCGACAGTCTGCGGCTGGAAGCCGGGCTGCCGCTTTATGGCCATGACCTGACGCCCGCCATCGAGCCGGTGGAGGCGGGGCTTTCCTTTGCCATTTCCAAGCGCCGCAAGGCCGAAGGCGGCTTTCCCGGCGCGGCGCGCATCCTGGGCGCGCTGCTGGATGGCCCGGCCCGCCGCCGGGTGGGGCTGAAGCCCGAAGGCCGGCAGCCGGTGCGCGAGGGCGCGCTGATTTTCGCCGGCGACCAACAGGTGGGTGTCGTCACATCGGGCGGCTTTGCGCCATCGGTCGGCGGGCCGGTCGCCATGGGCTATGTCGCCGCGCCATATGCGGGCGATGGCACGGCGCTTGCCATCGAAGTGCGCGGCAAGCGGCTGGCGGCAACCGTTGTGCCCATGCCGTTCCACGCCAAAAATTACGTCCGCTAAGTTGCAGGGAGACCGAGAATGACCCGCTATTATACCGAAGAGCATGAATGGATCGACGTGGCCGACGGCACCGCGACCGTTGGCGTCACCGATTATGCACAGGGCCAGCTTGGCGATGTGGTGTTTGTGGAACTGCCCGACGCCGGCCGCGAAGTGACCGCCGGGGCCGAGGCCGCGGTCGTCGAATCCGTGAAGGCGGCGTCGGAAGTCTATGCGCCCGTCTCTGGCCTGGTGGTGGAGGCCAATCAGGCGCTGGCGGACGATCCGAGCCTGGTGAACAGCGATCCCGAAGGCGCGGGCTGGTTCTTCCGGCTGAACCTGGCGGATGCGTCGGAACTGGCCAGCCTGATGGATGCGGCCGCCTATCAGGCTTATGTGGCCACGCTGTAACCATGGGCTGGAACCCCGATGACTATGCCGAAAATGCCGGCTTTGTGCCGGCATTGGGGGATGCCGTGTTCGGCCTGCTGGCAGCGCAGCCGGGTGAGCGCATCCTCGATCTCGGCTGTGGTGACGGGGTGTTGACCGGGCGGCTGGTGGCGGCCGGGGCCGATGTGCTGGGCTTTGACCAAAGCGCCGCGATGCTGGAGGCGGCGGCCGCGCGCGGCCTCAACGTGATGCAGGGGGACGGGCAGGCGCTGGCCTTTGATGCGGCGTTTGACGCGGTGTTTTCCAATGCCACGCTGCACTGGCTGCCCGATCAGCCGGCGGTGGCAGACGGCGTGTTTCGCGCGCTGAAGCCCGGCGGGCGCTATGTTGGCGAATGCGGCGGCTTCATGAATATCGCGGCGCTGCGCACCGGCATCCGCGCGGTGCTGCGGGCGCATGGCTATCGGCCGGAAGCCGGCGGCGGGCAGACCTATCTGACGGCGGCGGCCTTCACCGCCATTCAGCAGGCGGCGGGCTTCACCGATGTGGAGGCGCGCATCATCCCGCGCCCCACGCCGCTGCCCACGGGGGTGCGCGGCTGGCTGAAAACCTTCCGCGCCGGGTTTCTGGACGCGGCCGGCGTGCCGGAATCGGCGCGCGCGCAGATGATTGACGAGATTGAAACCCTGCTGACCCCGGTGCTGCGCGATGGTGCGGGCAACTGGTCTGCGGATTATGTCCGCCTGCGCTGGCAGGCCCGGAAGCCGATTTGAGGAGTGTGACATGCGCTATTTACCCCTGACGGACGAGGATCGGCGCGCCATGCTGGACGCCATTGGCGCGGCCGGTATTGATGATCTGTTCGTGGATGTGCCGGCCGGGGCGCGGCTTTCAGGGCCGATCGCCGGCCTGCCGCTGCATCAGCCGGAAATGCTGGTGGAGCGCGAGCTGCAACGCATGGCCAAGCGCAACATGGCGGCGGGCGAGCATCCGTTTTTTCTGGGCGCGGGTGCCTATCGCCACCATGTGCCGGCCAGTGTTGATCATCTGATCCAGCGCGGCGAATTCCTCACCAGCTATACGCCCTATCAGCCGGAAATCGCGCAGGGCACGCTGCAATATCTGTTCGAGTTCCAGACCCAGGTTGCGCGGCTGACCGGCATGGAGGTGGCGAATGCCTCCATGTATGACGGCTCCACCGCCATGAACGAGGCGATTTTCATGGCGCGGCGGGTGACGCGCCGGCCGAAAACGCTGATTTCGGGCGGGGTGCATCCGCATTATGTCAAGGCCGCCGAAACGCTGTGCCGGGTGACGGGCGACGTGCTGGACGTGCGGCAGCCGCGGCTGACGCCGGGTGCGCCGGGCGATGATGTGGCGGATCTGCTGGCCGCGATTGATGGCGAAACCTCGGCCGTGGTGGTGCAGAACCCCAATCTGTTCGGCCATGTCGCGGACCTGTCGGACCTGGCGGCGCGCTGCCATGCCAGGGGCGCGCTGCTGATCGTGGTGGTGACCGAAATTGTGTCGCTGGGCGCCATCCGCTCGCCCGGCGAGATGGGGGCGGACATTGCGGTGGCCGAGGGCCAGTCGCTGGGCGTGGGGCTGCAATTCGGCGGGCCGCACCTGGGGCTGTTCGCCTGCAATATGAAGCATGTGCGGCAGATGCCGGGCCGGCTGTGCGGCGAGACGGTGGATGCCGATGGCCGGCGCGGCTATGTGCTGACGCTGTCCACGCGGGAGCAGCATATCCGCCGGGAAAAGGCGACGAGCAATATCTGCACCAATTCCGGGCTGATGAGCCTGGCTTTTTCCATCCACATGACGCTGCTGGGCGAGACCGGGCTGCGGCAGATGGCGGCGCTCAACCATGCGCGCGCGGTGGCGACGGCGGAACGGCTGGCGGGCATCCCCGGCGTTACGCTGCTGAACGGGCCATTCTTCAATGAATTTACGGTGCTGCTGAACGTGCCGGCGCGGCAGGCGGTGCGCGACATGGCGGAAATGGGGGTGCTGGGCGGGGTGTCCTTGCAGCGCCTCTATCCGGGCCGGGCCGATTTTGAAGCGGGGCTGCTGATCGCCGTTACCGAAACCGTCTCGCCGGCGGATATCGAAGCGCTGGGCCGCGCGCTGGAAGGAGTGTGCCAATGAGCATGAACAATCAGGGCCGCCCCTCGGCGCCCGCGCTGTTGCATCCCGGTCATGCGCTGACCCACCCCGGCCATGCTTTCCCGGATGCACCCGAAACCTTCACCGGCAACCGGGCGCTGATGCTGGAGGAGCCGCTGATCTTCGAATATGGGGCGGAACATGGCACCGGCGTCGATCTGGAGGCGGTGCCGGCGCATGTGTCGCGTCTTGGCGGGCTGGAGCGCACCGCCGCCATCGGGCTGCCGGGGCTGCCGGAGGGCGAGGCGGTGCGGCATTACACCCGGCTGTCGCGGCAGAATTACGGCATCGATCTGGGCTTCTTCCCGCTGGGCAGCTGCACGATGAAGCATAATCCGCGGCTGAACGAGAAGATCGCCCGGCTGCCGGGCTTTGCCGATATTCACCCGCTGCAACCGCAGCATACGGTGCAGGGCGCGCTGGAGGTGATCCACGCGCTGGCCGAATGGCTGATTGCGCTGACGGGCATGCACGGCGTTGCGATGACGCCCAAGGCCGGGGCGCATGGCGAATTGTGCGGCATTCTGGCGATCCGCGCGGCGCTGGAAGCGCGCGGAGACCGGCGATCGGTGGTGCTGGTGCCGGAATCAGCCCATGGCACCAATCCGGCGACCGCGGCTTTCTGCGGCTATCTTGTGGAGAGCATCCCGGCCGATGCGCGCGGGCGGGTTGATCTGGCGGCGCTGGAAGCACGGCTTGGCCCCGATGTGGCGGCGGTGATGATCACCAACCCCAACACCTGCGGGCTGTTCGAGCCGGACATGAAGAAGATTTCCGATGCGGTGCATGCCGCCGGGGCCTTTGTCTATTGCGACGGCGCGAACTTCAACGCCATCGTCGGGCGGGTGCGGCCCGGCGATCTGGGCGTGGATGCGATGCACATCAACCTGCACAAGACCTTCAGCACTCCGCATGGCGGCGGCGGGCCCGGCTCCGGCCCGGTGGTGTTGTCCGAAGCGCTGTCGCCCTTTGGCCCGCTGCCCTTTGTGGCGCGCAAGGCCAACGGACAGATATTGCTGGTGGAGGAGGAGACAGCCCAGGCCGAGGGGCATCCGCAGGCTTTCGGCCGGCTTTCGGCCTTTCAGGGCCAGATGGGCATGTTCACCCGCGCGCTCGCCTATATCATGAGCCATGGTGCCGACGGGCTGCGGCAGGTGGCCGAAGATGCGGTGCTGAACGCCAATTATATCCTGCGCCGGCTGGAAGATGTGCTGACCGCCCCGTTCGCCGCATCCGGCCCCTGCATGCACGAGGCGCTGTTTGACGATCATTTCCTCGACGGCACCGGCATTGCGACGCTGGATTTCGCCAAGGCGCTGATCGACGAGGGCTATCACCCGATGACCATGTATTTCCCGCTGGTNNATGCTGGTGGAGCCGACCGAGACGGAATCAAAGGCGCGGCTGGACGAGTTCATCGCCACGATGCGGTCTTTGGCGGCGGCGGCCAGGGCGGGCGAAACCGCGCGCTTCCGGAATGCGCCGCATTTCGCGCCGCGCGCCCGGCTGGACGAAACCCGTGCCGCGCGCGCGCCCGTGCTCAGCTGGCAGGCGGCGGCGGAACAGGCGGCGGCGGAATAAGCCCGGCGCAGGCAATTGGCCCGGCAAAAGGAATGGGGCCTGGCCCAGGAAAACAGCGGCCGGGAAGCAGTTGCTTCCCGGCCGCATTTTTTCAGGCCGCATTTTTCTTGGCCTGTCAGATGATCAGGCGGTCACGCGCGCCATGTCGCCGCGCTTGCGGCGGCGGGCGGCATAGCCGACCATGCCGAAGCCGGCGATCATCAGGCCCCAGGTGGCCGGTTCCGGCACCGCCATGGCCGCCGCGATGAAATCACGGTGCAGATAGACGGGAACGAAGCCATTGCCTTCGCCGAAGCTGTTGTTCAGATACACGTCAACGTCGCCATAGCCGGGGCCGAAGCTGTAGCCATAGGAGGTGACCGACGCGATTTTGCCGTCCACAAACTGCGGGCCGCCGGAATCACCACCAGCCGAGCTGACTTCATCGGCGCCAAGGCCGGTGTCGCAGAAGGCCAGCGTGCCAAAGTCGCTGCCGAGCAGACAATGTTGATCATTGGCGGCAAGGCCATTGTCGAAGTCTGAAATCCAGCTGTCATCATAGTCGGCCGCCGCGAAGGCGCCGCTGTTGTCATCCCAGAAGGCATAGCCCGTTACCGGATCGCGATCGGTGAAGAAGCCGCCCCAGGCCGCATCGCCCCAGGTGGTGGTATAAGTGTTGTCGCCCTCGCGCATGCGGCCAGCCGGCGTGCCGCTGGTCCAGCCGTAGCTGCCGCCAATGGAAGAGCGGTTGCCCCAGCCGGTGATATCATAATCCGTCCCGGCAAGGTCGGTCGGGTCATAGAGCGCATAGGCCGGTGCCCAGGACGGCGCGGCGGTGGAGAGGCGCAGAGCGGCGATGTCGTTCTGGTCGATCACCTGGCCGGTATAATTTTCGTTCACCATGATCTTCGACACGGTGCGCGTGGCGGAGACCTGCGTGAAGTGCGGATCAAGGCCATCGGCGGCGGAGTTGCGGAAATAGGCGGTGACATTCACCGGCTGTTCCGTGCCATAGCCGCTGCTGACGCAGTGACCGGCGGTGAGGATCGTCATGCGATCAATCAGGCTGCCCGAGCAGATATAGGCGTCGCCGTTCGCATATTCCATGATGAGCGCAACCACGCCATCCTTGGCGGGCGTTGCGAGATAGCGGGGGTCTCCGCCGGCAACCAGCGTGGCGGTCGAGGTGACGCCGACGATCAGGCTCTGCGCCTTGAACACCAGGTCGCCCTTTTTGCCGACCACGGACTTTGGCGAGAGGGCCATGGGCAGCGAGCCCTTTTGCGCATCCAGAGCGCTGGCCGGCACCGCAATAAAGGCAACGGCCGCAGCCGTCATCAAGGCGATGGATTTGTAAGCAGATATGTAAGACATGGTTCCCCCCATGAGA
The DNA here is from genome assembly GCA_002422985.1 of Sphingomonadales bacterium UBA6171. Taxonomy (GTDB): domain Bacteria; phylum Pseudomonadota; class Alphaproteobacteria; order Sphingomonadales; family Sphingomonadaceae; genus Sandaracinobacteroides. The sequence continues at coordinate 10,478 of DITZ01000097.1, read as the reverse complement.
GTTGAAGGCTGTCCCTGCCCCCAAGGAAATATATATCAACCAGACTTAGGCCGGGGACGCAATCATGCAGTGCAACAAAAATGATGGTTAACGCGACAGGTGCCGGCATTCCGCATGCCGGAATCCGACAATCTGACGGATAATCAGGTCAAAAGATCAGCAAAACTGATCTGGCCGTCATACAGCGCCCGCACCACCAATTCCGTCCGGCTGGACACGCCAAAGCGGGCTTTGGCCTGTTCCAGATATTTATGCACCGTGTCGGGCGCGAGTCCCAATATCTGCCCGGCCACCCAGTCTGACTTGCCGCGCGCCGCCAGCACCACGCAGTCGAGCTGGCGCCTGGTCAGCCGTGGCGGCTGCGGCGCGCCGCGTGCGGCCAGCCGCCGCGCGGCCTCAAAGGCAAAACAGGCGAGATATTGCGCGGCCGGCAGACTGTCGCGCGGCAGATCGCGGTGGGAGGAGAGCACGAAGGAACACAGCCCGGTCGCCTCGCCGGGAATATGGATCGGCACCGTCCAGCCGCGAATCAGGCCCTGTGTCGCCGCCACCTTCATATAGCCCATATGCCTGGGCGTCAGCGTGATCAGATTAGCCAGATCGTTCCAGTCGAACGGCGCGATGGTTTTCTGGCAGGCCGCCAGCACCGGATCATTGGCCCAATAGCCATTGTGCCCCAGAATGCGCACCCATTCCTGCGGGAAATCGGTGAGCTGTACCGGCGCGCCTTCGATCCGCATGCCAACATGCTGCGTCAGGGCGAAATAGTCAAAGGCCAGGGTGCGGGTGGCATCCGTCAGCAGGCCGGAAATCGCCTCCAGCGACCGGGCCGCCTTCACGCTTTTCACAAAGCCCTGTACTTCGGCAAACAGGCCCGTTCTCGCGCCGCGATTCGTCGCGCTGCGGTTCATGGCCTCGTCGCCCGGTTCTTATATGTGCCATGATAGATGGATCCGGCTCGATGATGTGCAGTCGCACCCCGTCTGAAGGTGACCATTGGCCCGTCAACAACCTCGCGCTTTCTTTTTAGGCTGCAACGCGCATACAATACAGCCTGCCCCGACCCTTGGGCTTACACTAACGTTAACGCATAAAAGGTGCTCATGCCAGCGATTCTGTAAGGTATGATTTACAGCCATGCGTTGGGAGATTTGACATGTTGCACGACAAGGACAGGCCGGCAGAAGCAATAGTGGCCGGCGGCTGCTTTTGGTGCACAGAGGCTGTTTTTGGCAGGGTGCGTGGCGTTATATCGGTGGAAAGCGGCTATACCGGCGGCCATGTCGAAAACCCTTCCTACAAGGCCGTCTGTTCCGGCAACACCGGCCATGCAGAGGCCGTCCGCATCCGGTTCGATCCGGCCGACATCAGCTATGCCGATATTCTGGACATTTTCTTCGCCACCCATGATCCCACCACGCTGAACCGGCAGGGCGGCGACATCGGCCCGCAATATCGCTCCGCCATCTTCCCGCTGGACGCGGCCCAGCTCGCGGAAGCCAAAGCCGCCATCGCCCGCGCGCAGGCAGACTGGTCTGCGCCCATCGTTACCAGTGTCGAGGCCCCGGCCCCCTGGTGGAAAGCCGAGGTGGAGCATCAGGATTATTTCGACCGGGTGGGCGACGCCAACCCCTATTGCACCGCCGTTGTGGCCCCCAAGCTGCGGAAGTTTATGAAAAGCCATGCCGAAAGGCTGAAATAGCGCTTGGGTATCGCCGCGATCGCGTCAGGAAAGCGCTGCGGACCATGCTGATTGCTCCAACGTCGCCCCCTGCCAATGTCGCCCCAAGCCCGGAGCGGGGCGACGACGGGCCGCGCAGGCAGGCGGAAACCGCGCCTGCCGGCTACTTCGCCTTTCTGGCATTGAACCAGTCGATCGGCGCCAGCACCGATTGCAGCCACTGGCCCGGCCGGCCCATGCCATGGCCGGCGCCGGGCAGGCGGATCATCTGCGCATCCACCCCGCGCAGTTTCAGCGCGCCGAACATCTGCTCGGTCTGGCTGATCGGCGTGCGGAAATCCTGTTCCCCGGTAATCAGCAGCGTCGGCGTCCTGATCTTGCCGGCCAGGCTGAACGGTGACAGTTTGAAATAGACGTCCGGCTGTTCCCAGGGGCGGGCCTGCATCCAGTGCTTCATGAAGAAAGCGCTGCCGTCGCTGGTCGTCACCTGATCGGTCCAGTCCACCACCGGCCGCAGCGAGACCGCGGCGCGGAACTTGTCCGGCTCTTTGCCGATGGCCCACAGCGTCAGCACGCCGCCGCCCGATCCGCCGCCGATGAACAGGTTGCGGCCATCGACATAGGGGCGCCGGGCCACTTCGTCGGTGATCGACATCAGATCATCATGATCCTGCCCCGGATAGGCGCGGGTGATGGCATTGGCGAACTGCCGGCCATAGCCGATCGAACCGCGCGGATTGGCGAACAGCACGATATAGCCCGCCGCCGCATACAGGCCGTGCGTGATGGAGAAAAAGGGGCCATAATCGGTGTTCGGCCCGCCATGGATGTCGAGGATCAGCGGATAGCGTTTGCCGGCATCGAAATCGGGCGGATAGGCGATCCAGCCCTGCACCCGCCGGCCATCCGCGCGGCTGACGGCACTCACCGCTTCGATGCGCGCCGGCACCTTGCCCGCCGCCCAGCCGGCGTTGAAATCGATACTGCCGGTTTCCGCCGCGCCGCGGCTGACGCCCAGCCCGGCCGGGCGATCGGTGAAGGCGGATGTATAGGCAAAAATGCCGCCGCCCACGGAAAAATCCCCGCCGGCCGACGGCAGATAAAGCCGCACGCCGCCCACCAGCGGCACCCGCACCGTCACTGTGCCGCTGGCGGCATCAATATCGCCCACGCGGGTCACACCCTCGTCATGATAGAGGGCATAGAAGCCCGCGCCATCATCGCGCCACTGGAATCCGGCGATGGGCCGGTCCAGCTTTGCCGAGACATGGGTGATGGCCCCGCCGGCCAGCGCCATGCTCCACAGCTCCGGCATGTCATAGAATTCGTCGCTCGCCGCGCTGCCGATGAAGGCCAGGCTGCGGCCATCGGGCGACACCATCGGGCTATATTCGCTGCCCGGCCGGCTGGTCAGCTGCACCGGCGCGCCACCGGCCAGCGCATAGCGGTAGAGATTGATCTCGCGCGGGCCATTCACCGGGTCGGGCGTGAAGGCACCGATGATGTGGCGACCGTCCGGCGTCCAGCTGATGCCGCCATCGCTGTTGATGCGGTCTTCCGTGCCGGTTGTGAGCTGGCTGACGCTGCCGTCCGCCAGTGTCAGCACAAACAGATGGTTGGCGCCCGGCTTCAGCTCGCCCTCGCCATCCGCCCGCCAGAACAGGTCGCTGACGATCTTCGCGTCCGGCGCATTGTCGGTGCCGCGAATTTTCTCCGGCATGCCGGGGATGCTCACCGGCCGCGCATCCACCTGGCCGGTAAAGGCAATGCGGCTGCCATCAGGCGACCAGGCGAAATCCTCCGGCCTGACCTCGCCGTTCGTCACCGCCCGGCCCAGCCCTTCGGCCAGCGCCATCACATGCAGCTGCGGCCTGCCCAGATGCTGCGCGATATAGGCGATGCGGCTGCCGTCCGGCGAGAAGGCGGCACCGCGCGGGCCGACATCGCGGCCCACCAGCAGGCGGCGGTCGATGATCGTTCCGGCATCGTCCACATGCGCCAGCCACAGCTCGCCGGTGCGCCGGTCGGTCGCGCGATCAAAAGCGGCGCGGGTGAACAGGATGCGCCGGCCGTCCTTCGCCACCACCGGGGCCGTCACCATCGACAGCGCATAAAGATCCTCCGGCTTCAGCGGCTCGGCCGCGGACAGCGGCATGGCGATGGCAAACAGCAGCGACGCGACCAGCAATTTCATTGGCGGATTCCCCTCTTTGACCATCAACGCTAGCGACAGAAGGGCAGGGCGCGCAAGGGCTTGACGGCCTCCCCTGCATTTGAAGGGTGGCCGGGGCAGGGCGGGCGGGCGACCGGGCGGGGCCTTACATGCGGCGCGCCCCCACCAACCGCCGCCCGCGCGGTTCGCACAAAGCATGGGCGCAGCCCGAAGCGGCCTTGTTGCGCCCGGTGTCGGCCGGCGTTCCATCGGGCAGCAGCCAGCGGATGCCATGGGCAGTGCACACAGGGATGGCACCGGCGACCGGCATCATCGTGGCCAGGGGCGCACTGCCGAGCGCCAGCGACAGGGCGGCGACGAGCATGTCAGCGGCGATCATTTCGGCTCATCCTCATCGTCCAGCAGGATGCGTTGCGCGGCACCGTCCAGATCGTCATATTGGCCGGAGCGGACGGACCAGAGGAAGGCGATGAGTGCCACCAGCCCGGCGCAGAGCGCGATGGGGATGAGGAAGGTGAGGCCGGTCATAACCGGCTCCGCATCCGCAGCGCATTGCCGACGACGATGATGGACGAGGAGGACATGGCCAGCGCGGCGATGAGCGGCGTGGCAAGGCCGGCGATGGCGATGGGGACGGCAAAGAGATTATAGCCGATCGCCAGGATGAAATTCTGCCGGACGTGCCGGTCGGCCTGCGCGGCGATATCCAGCGCCTGTGGCACGGCCATCAGCCCGTCCTGCAGGAACAGCAGGTCGGCGGCCGTCTGCCCGGCGTCGCTGGCGGACGAGGGCGCGATGGAGGCGTGGCCGGCGGCCAGCATCGGCGCATCATTCAGGCCATCCCCCACCACCAGCACGCGCCGGCCTTCGGCCGAAAGCCTGGCGATGATGGCGAGCTTGTCGGCCGGCAGGCATTCGGCCGACCAGTCGGTGATGCCCAGCTGCCCGGCCACATGGGCAACAGCGGCGGGCCGGTCCCCCGATGCGATGCTGATGTGCAGCCCTTTGGCCTGTAGCCATGCGACGGCGCGGGCGGCATCGGGGCGCAGCGCATCCGCGAACGCGATGAGGGTGGCGGGGGCGTCGCCGCGCCGGAACGCCAGTTGCAACAGGTGGGATCGGGCATCCGCCAGCCCGGTCCTGACCCAGCCGGGGCGACCAAGGCGCACCCGCTCGCCGTTTACCATCGCCTCCATCCCCGCGCCGGGAATCTCGGCGATGTCGCTGATTTTGGCGGGGGTGATGCCGGCGCGCTGTGATGCCAGCAGCAGCCCGCGCGACAAAGGATGGCGGCTGGCGGCGGCCAGCGCGGCGGCCAGCGCATAGTCCTGCGCCGATAGCGCCACCGCGCCCACCGGCACCGGGCGGCCAAGCGTCAGCGTGCCGGTCTTGTCGAACAGCACGGTGTCGCATTCGGAAAGCCGCTCCAGCGCGCCGCCGTCTTTCACCAGCAGGCCGCGTTTCATCAGCAGGCTGGCGGCGCGCACCTGCACGGCGGGCACGGCCAGCCCCAGCGCGCAGGGGCAGGTGATGATGAGCACGGCAACAGCGACAATCAGCGCCTGGTGCAGCCCGGCACCCGCCACCAGCCAGCCGATCGCGGTGAGGAGCGCGGTGAGATGGACGACGGGCGCATACCAGCGCGCCGCGCGATCGGCGATGCGGACATGGCGCGCCCGGCCGCCTTCGGCCGCCTCCATCAGCCGCACCACCTGCGACAGGAAGCTCGCTTCGCCCACCGCCTCGGCCTTCACGCTGAGCGGCGCGTCGATGTTGAGCGTGCCCGCCAGCAGCCGGCCGCCGGGTGCCACCGGCTCCGGCAGGCTTTCGCCGGTCACCAGCGAACGGTCGATGGAGGATTGCCCCGCCAGCACCAGGCCATCGACCGGCACCCGTTCTCCGGCGGCGACCAGCACGGTCATGCCCGGTGCCACCGATTCGATGGGTCGCCATTCATGGCTGCCATCGGGTGCCACCACCAGCGCGCCCGGCGCCGATTGCTTCAGCAGCGCGGCGACGCCGGCGCGCGCGCGATCGCGCATCACACTGTCCAGATAGCGGCCGACCAGCAGGAAAAACAGCAGCATCACCGCCGCGTCGAACCAGGCATAGCGCGCGGAGGTAAAGGTTTCCCACAGGCTCATGGCGGTCGCCAGCAGCAGGCCGATGGAGATGGGCACATCCATATTGGTGCGGCCATGCCGCAGCGCCCGCCCGGCCGAGGCGAAGAAGGGCTGGCCGGCATAAGCGACGGTGGGGATCGCGATCAGCGCGGAAATCAGGTGGAACAGGTCGCGCGTCGCCCCGTCGGCACCGGACCAGACCGAGACGGAGAGCAGCATGATGTTCATGGTCGCAAAGCCCGCGACGGCCAGCGCCTTCAGCAGCCGGCGCGATGCCNNGCGGCCATGATGGCTTCCGCGTTTGCCTGCGCCGGCTGCCAACTGGCCCAGAGGCGACGGGTGGTGAAATTGACCCGCGCCGCCGTCACCCCCGGCAGCGCCCGCACCGCGCCCTCCACCTTGCGGATGCAGCCGGCGCAGTGGATG
>DITZ01000097.1:0-4070 GCA_002422985.1 Sphingomonadales bacterium UBA6171 | reverse complement strand
CGGCGGCCCGCCGCTTTCCGGCCTTTCCTCCAGCAGCGCTTCCATCTCAGCCGCTTACCACGATGCGCTGCTTCAGATAATGGCGATCTGCCCCGCGATGCAGCCGCACCTCCACATCCCACTGGCCGGGCGGCAGCGCGTGGCGCGCGACATAGCGGCCATCGGGCTGCGGCGTAAGCGGCGCGACCAGGGCCTCGCTTGACCCCAGCGGATGGCGGAAGCGCGCTTCGCCGCCGGCTCCTTCGAGCGGCTTACCCAAAGCGTTGGTGGCGCGAACAGAGAGCAGCGGTCCGTCCGTCTGCACCACGACCGTCCAGCCGAGCGCCTTTTGCCGGGCGCCGGCGGCCAGCCAGCTGTTGAACTTCTGGCTCGCGATATAGCTGCTCTCCACCACCATGCCCGGATGGCTGCGGCTGGCGAGCACGGCGAGCGCCATGTTGACGGCGATCACAATGGCAAAGCCGGTGCCGATGATGATGGCGAAATGCCGCCCGGTGAAGGTGCGGCTGCTCATGATGCCGACCCGGAATGAACCGGCCCGGTGAAGCGCGTGTCGGTTTCCACCCTTCCATCGCCATCCTTTGGCCGGATGACAAAGCTGATGTCCATATTTTCCGCCGTCACCGCGCTGGCGGGTGCGCGCACCTGAATCTTCTGCGTCTCCACCCCGTCGGGCCGGGCGCGGATCATCACCTGTGCCGCCGGCTTGTCGGGCCTCAGCGGGTCAACGATGGTGGCACCGGGCAGACCCTCCACCGTCAGCACAAAGTCGCGCGGCCGCGCCTCCTTGTTCAGCAGCTTCACGGTAAAGCCGTTGCGGATATCGCCGTTGGACATCATCACATAGATGGGATTGCGATCCTGGCTGACGCTGATGTCCATCCGCTCGCGGCCCGCCAGCACCACCAGCATGAACAGCCCGATCGCCGACCAGAGCGCCAGATAGAGCAGCACGCGCGGGCGCAGAACCACCTTCCACATGGCGGTAAGCGGCTGGCCCCTGGATTCCGCCACATCGCGTTTCAGCGTGGTATAGCCGATAAGGTCCAGCGGCCGGCCGATCTTCTCCATCGTGTCGTTGCAGGCATCGATGCACAACGCGCAGGTGATACATTCCAGTTGCGGGCCATTCCTGATGTCGATGCCGGTGGGGCAGACATTGACGCAGGCCATGCAGTCCACACAATCACCGCTGGTACCGGCACCGCTGGTACCGGTCGCCGCGGTTTTCACGCTGCCGCGCGGCTCGCCGCGCCAGGCCTTGTAGGTGACGATGAAGCTGTCCTCGTCCAGCATGGCGGACTGGATGCGCGGCCACGGGCACATATAGGTGCAGACCTGCTCGCGCATCAGCCCCGCCAGCGCATAAGTGGTAAAGGTGAGCAGGGCGATGGTGGCATAGGCGGCAAAGGGCGCGGTGCCGCTGACGATCTGCCGGGCAAGCGTGGGCGCATCGGCAAAATAAAACACCCAGGCCCCGCCCGTCAGCAGCGCGATCACCAGCCAGCTGATATGCGTGCCGCCCAGTTTCAGCAGCTTTTCCGGCCCCCATGGCGCCTTGTCCAGCTTCATGCGGGCGTTGCGGTCCCCCTGAATGAAGCGTTCCACCGCCATGAACAGATCGGTCCACACCGTCTGCNNGTCTGCGGGCAGGCATAGCCGCACCAGGCGCGGCCGACCGTGGTGGTAACCAGAAACAGCCCGATGCCGGCCATGATCAGCAGGCCGGCGACATAATAGAATTCCTGCGGCCAGATCTCGATCGGGCCAAAGAAGAAGCGCCGGCCGGCGAGATCGACCAGCACCGCCTGATCGGGCGCATAAGACCCGCGATCCCAGCGCAGCCAGGGGGTGACATAATAGACGCCCAGCGTGAGGACGAGGATGATCCATTTCAGCCGCCGGAACGCGCCGCTGACGGCCCTGGGAAAGATTTTGACCCGCTTTTTATACAGAAGTGGCGGCCCGTCCGGGGCTGCGCTATGGCCGCCTGCCATCGCGGCTACTCCCCGCCGCCAAGGCTGTGGACATAGGCGGTCAGCTTGCGGATCGTGCGCTCGTCCAGCCTTTGATGCCAGGCCGGCATCACGCCCATGCGCGGCCGGCTGATGGAGCCGGTGATGGCGGCGCGATCCCCGCCTTTCAGCCAGATGCCATCGGTGAGGTTGGGCGCGCCGAATTCGCGCATGCCCTTGCCCGCCGGGCCATGGCAGGCGGCGCATTGCTGTTCGAAGATGACGGCGCCACGCGCGGCCTTCGCCGCATCGGCCTGCTGGCCGGAAATGGCGAGCACATGTTCGGCAACATCGGCAATCTGCGCGCCGGTGAGCAGGCCATCCGTGCCGAACGCCGGCATGATCGACACGCGGGTGGTGTCGTCACCCGGATGGCGGATGCCGTGGCTGATGGTGCTGTGAATGGCGTCCATGCTGCCGCCCCACAGCCAGTCGTCGTCATTCAGATTGGGATAGCCGACAGCACCGGCCGCGCCGGAGCCATGGCACTGGCTGCAATGCAGCTTGAAGGCGGCGCGGCCACCCTCCACCGCCGCCTTCATCAGCACCGGATGCTGCGGAATGTCGGCAACCGGCATGGCATCCAGCGCCGACAAGGCTCTGGCCCGCTGCGCTTCGACGGCGGCCATCTCGGCCTGCAAATCGGCGCGCGCCGAGGCCCTCAGCACACCGGGCGAATTGCCATGCAGGCCCGGCAGGGCGGGATAGAGAATGACCCACACCAGCGAAAAGAGGATGCAGGCATAAAAGACAAGGAGCCACCAGCGCGGCAGCGGATTGTTCAGTTCACGGATACCGTCCCACTCATGGCCGGTGGTGCCGACACCGTTGGGATCATGCGGTTTGTCGCTCATTTCTGCTTCTCCAGCGGCGCGGCGTCAGGGTCGTCATCTTCGCGCAACGGTATCATCGCGGCCTCGTCCATATGGGCGCGCGCACCGGGGCGCATCACCAGCCACACGGCGACGCAAAAGGCCGTCACCATGAACAGCAGGCCCCAGCTGTCGGCGAAATGGCGCAAGGCTTCATAATTCATGATCCGTCCCCTTCAGCGCCGGTTGTCTTCGGGGACATAGCTGTTGAAATCGACCAGCGTGCCCAGCATCTGCAAATAGGCGATCAGCGCATCCATCTCGGTCAGCTTCGCCGGATCGCCGTCGAAATCGCGGGCCTGCGCCTTGGGATAGCGGCGTTGCAGGTCGGTCGGGTCGGCGTCGGGATCGGCCTGGGTGCGGAAATCGGCGGCGGCCTTGCTGATCATCTCGTCCGAATAGGGCACGCCCACGGCGCGGTTGGCCTTCAGATGCGCGGCGATGTCGCCCGGCGTCAGTTCCTTGCGCGCCAGAAAGGCATAGCCCGGCATGATCGATTCCGGCACCACCGCGCGCGGGTCTGTCAGGTGGGTGACATGCCATTCATCGGAATAGCGGCCGCCCACGCGCGCCAGATCGGGGCCGGTGCGCTTGCTGCCCCACTGGAAGGGATGGTCATACATGCTTTCGGCGGCCAGGCTATAGTGGCCAAAGCGCTCGGCCTCGTCGCGGAACGGGCGGATCATCTGCGAATGGCAGTTATAACAGCCCTCGCGGATATAGATGTTGCGGCCCACCAACTCCAGCGGCGTATAGGGGCGGACGCCGTTCACCTTCTCGATGGTGTTTTCGATCCAGAACAGCGGCGCGATCTGCACCAGCCCGCCGATGGAGACGACGATGAGGGTGAGCACGGCCAGCAGCGTGATATTGCGCTCGATGGTGCCGTGGCGATTGAGGATGGACATGTCTCTCGTCCTTATTCGGCGGGGGCTGGCTGGGTGGCGTGCGGCGTGTCGATGTGCGGATTATAGGGCGTGCCGGCGTCCAGCGGCTCCTCCCGCCGCTGCCGGCCGGCGGCGGTCATCCACACATTCCACACCATGATGAGAGCGCCCGACAGATAGAGCAGCCCGCCCAGCAGCCGGATCAGATAATAGGGGTGCATGGCTGCGGTGACTTCAGCGAAGGAATAGACGAGATAGCCCTCCGCATTGAATTCGCGCCACATCAGCCCCTGCAT
>DITZ01000044.1:4243-4421 GCA_002422985.1 Sphingomonadales bacterium UBA6171 | reverse complement strand
CGCACGGCGACCTTTCGGAAAATGCGGAATATCACAGCGCCAAAGAGCGTCAGGGCCATATCGAAGCGCAGATCATGGACATCGAGGACCGGCTGGCCCGCGCCGTCGTCATCGATCCCAAAAGCCTGTCGGGCGACAAGGTCGTGTTCGGCGCCACCGTCCGCCTGCTGGACGAGGA
>DITZ01000044.1:3213-4229 GCA_002422985.1 Sphingomonadales bacterium UBA6171 | reverse complement strand
ATCGGCCGCCGTCAGGGGGAAGAAGTGGAAGTGCTGACCCCATCGGGCGACCGCTCCTACCTCATCGACCTGGTGCAGTTCATCTGACGGCGGGCGGGCGCCGATGAAACCGTTCCGCCCGCCCACGGCCCATGTCACGCGCATCATCCTCATCGCCTGCATTGCCCTGCAACTGCTGGCGCTGCTGATGGGCGCGCAATTCGATCAGTGGCTGGTGCTCAGCGCCGGGCTGGTGCCCGCGCGCCTCACCGGCGCTGTCGCCCCGCTTCAGGGCGCACTCCCCGCGCCCGTCACCCTCATCACCCACATATTCCTGCACGGCGGCCTCGCCCACCTTGCCATGAACATGGTCTTCCTCGGCTGGGTCGGCCGCAATGTCGAATGGCTGCTCGGCCCATGGCGTTTTGCGGCGCTGTTCCTGCTGGGCGGCATCGCCGGCGGCCTGTTGCAGGTCTTCATGGCCCCCGCATCGGTCATCCCCGTGGTGGGCGCTTCGGGTGCCATCTCGGCGGTTTTCGCCACCTATGCGCTGCTGTTTGCCCAGTCCGGCGAGGCCCCCGTCCGCTGGCTGGGCCTCAAAATCTCCGGCGAAACCATCCGCGCGCTCCGTTATGCGGCGCTGTGGATCGGCCTCCAGCTCCTCACCGCCGTCGCCTTNNGAAGTCCCCGGCATGGGCGGCGTCGCCATCTGGAGCCACATCGGCGGCTTTGTGGCCGGGCTGCTGTTCGGCCTGCCCCGGGTAAGAAACCGCACGGAAAAAGACTTCCAATAACCGCCGCTTGCACGGTAGGGGCGGGGTGGGGCTCTCCACAATCGCAACCTCCCCGAACATTCCGTCCGCCATCAATCCGGCCGGGAAGCTGCCAATGATCCGATAACAGGCAGGCGCCCGGCCGGCAAAGCGTCAGGCATCCGGCTCCAGCAGCCGGTGCAGATGCACCACCACATATTTCATTTCCGCATCGTCCACCGTACGCTGCGCCTCGGCGCGCCAGGCGGCCTCGGCTTCGGCATA
>DITZ01000044.1:1344-3156 GCA_002422985.1 Sphingomonadales bacterium UBA6171 | reverse complement strand
CTGCGCGTCCGCCGTCAACCGGCCGATTTCGCGCGCCAGCCATGCATCAAAGGCCGGTCCTTCCCAGGCCCGGTGATCGCCTTTCGCATAAGCCAGCGCATTGCGGTGATAGAGCAAGGCGTTCACCTTGTTGGCAAGCCCGTTGTCAAAGGTGCGGATCACCCGCGCCGGGCTGCCCACCACCACCGAATTGGGCGGCACAATCGTGCCATCCTTCACATAGGCATGCTGCCCCACGATCGAATTGTCACCAATCACCGCGCCACCATAGATGGTCGCATTGATGCCGATCAGCACATTATTGCCGATGGTCGATCCATGAATGGTCGCATGATGGGTAATCGAACAATGGCTGCCAATCACCACCGGCCGGCCCGGATCGGTGTGAATCATCACAAAATCCTGGATGTTGGTGAAGGCACCAATCTCCACATGGGCCGCTTCGCTGCGGATAACGGCATTGCACCAGATGGATGCGCCTTCATGCGCCGTCACCCGGCCATAAACGGCGGCAGACGGATGCACAAAGGCGGCGCGCGAAAGGTCAACGGTCATGCCGCCAGCCTATGGGCCGGCGGCGCACCTGTCCATCACCCGGACTTCTTCATGAAGGCGATCAGCGCATCAAAACCATTCTGCTCCACAAAGGCGTTGAAATCCGCCTCCTGCGTCAGCGCCACATTCACGCCATTCACCGTCAGATTGGCCACCAGCGGCTTTGGCCCGCCCATCTTCACCGTCCAGATGGCGTCAATCGGCTTGCCACCCTTGGGGTCGGATATGCGGCTATACACATCCACCTCGCCGCGGGTCCCGCGCGGCGCGGTGCGCACCGCCGTCACCTTGGCCGACGCAAAATCATACAGCCGGTCGGAATAGGTGTTCACCAGAAAGGTCGGCAGCGCCGTGCGATAGGCGGTCAGCTGCGCGTCGGTCAGCTTGATCGGGCTGGTCGGCGCGCGCCATTTGCGGATCAGCCGCAGCCCGGTTTCATCCAGCGCAAAATTGGCGCGCAGCAGTTCGCGGAACTTCGTCCGCGCCGCCGTCTTGGTCAATCCTGTGTCCCGCAGCACCGCAAAGGCATCTTCTGCAAGACTCGTGATAAAGGCAGAGGCCTGCTGCTGCTGCNNGTCGCCGCCTGCGCCATCAGCGGGGCAGGGGCCAGCACAGCCGCCACCGGCGCCGCGACCAACAGCGCCGCGGCGCGAACCAGCATTCTCATATCCATTTTCCTCTTTATAATCAGGCGTCACGCCCGCCGCGCGGCAGCAGCGCACCCGCGATGGCGCCCAGCGCCAGCGCGACGATCACCACCGTCATCGGATTCTCCTGCGGCTGCTTTTTCGCCCATTCCCTTGCCTCGCCGGCCGCTTCGCGCGCCTTTTCGGCGGCCTCGCGTGCGGCTTCCGCTGCTTCGTGCGCCTTTTCCCGGGCAATATCCGCCGCATGCGCCGCGCGTTCGCGCGCCAGATCCGCCGCATGCGCGGCGCGTTCCCGCGCTGTCCCGGCCAGTTCCGAAGCCCGGTCCATCGCCGTATCCGTCAGTTCATGCGCGCGCGAACGGGCGGCATAATAGGCCTGACCCGCCTTGCTGCCCAGTTCCTCCGCGCCTTCGCGCACCTTGTCCCAGGTCCGCGCTGCCGCCGCGCCGGCTTCCGTGATGCCGTCTTCGATGCGATCATCGTTCATAAAAGGATCCTCCATGTCATAGGCAGCATAAAGCGGCACGGTGCGCCTGCGCGTGGCATAGCGCGCCCCGGCCGCCAGAATCAGCGTTGCAATGGCGCCACCCACCAGCAGGCCACGATGGCG
>DITZ01000044.1:0-1325 GCA_002422985.1 Sphingomonadales bacterium UBA6171 | reverse complement strand
AGGTTCGCCGGCTGCAACCGCACGCTCAGCGCATCCAGATTGCCCACCAGCCGCGCACGACGCGCCATCACCTCGGCGAGCGAAATTTCGGTCATTGGCTTGCCTGGCGCGTTCATGCCTTCAACTCCCCATCACCCATTTCCGGCCCCTGTTTCCGGCGGCTGCACCCGTTGCGACAGGCGCTCCAGATCATCGGCCATGCGGCCAAAGCTCGCTTCGGGCAGCAGCCGCACCCCGCGCAGCAGCGTTCGCGCCCGGCGCAGCAGCAGCACGCCCGTCGCCACACACAGGCCCGTCACGATCAGCAGCGCCCACAACAGCCCCACCAGCAAAGACAGTGCCACCACCGCCGCCACGGCGGCAAAAGACAGCGCCAGCCCCACGAACATCAGCCCGGCAAAGGCCTGAAAGGCCGATCGGCCGACAGCGCGGACATTGCCCTCCACCTCCAGCCGCGCGAGATGGGCCTCGGCCCGAACAATGCCCCCGGCATCCGCCACCACTTCAGACAGCAGCGAAGCAATCGAAGGCCGCACCGGCACCGGCTCCGCAGGCATATATCCGCCAGCCTGGCCGGCGGACGCAAAGCCGCCGGGTGGCCCGGCATCCAGCCGGGCCTGCGGCGGCCAGCGCCCGCTCATGGGTTCAGGAGTCGCGGCCACCCGCGCTTCCCGATTTCAGGAATCGGGCCAGCGCGAAGCCGATAACCGCCGCCGCGCCCACGACAATCGCCGGATGCTGGCGCACCACTGCCCGCGCGTCGGCGGCCAGCTCGTCCAGTTCCTTCGATTTCAGCGAGGCAGAGAATCGGTCCATCCCGTCCGCCGCCTTGCGGGCATAGCCGGCAACCCTGGCACCGCCGCTGTCCGGCCCGCCATCGTCCAGCTTGCCGGCAACATCGCGTGCCGCATCCGCCAGGCCATGCACGGCATCCGCCGCCATAGACTTGCCCGATGCCGCCGCGTCCTTCAGCTTGTCGCCAGCCTTGCCGGCGATTTCAACGGCTTCTTCCTTCAGATGTTCGGCGGTCTTGCCAGCCTTCTTCGCGCCTGACTTCATGGATTCGGTGGCGGCATCCACCACCTCCTCCACGGATTTCGAAATATTGGCCATCAGCAGGTCCTTTCCAGCCCGCACCAGCAACAGCCGGTGCTGAAACCCCTCGCCTCTCAACTTAGGGTCTATCGGCCGGGTTCCAAGCCCCCCATGGGGCGGAAATGGCACCCGGCCAATCAATTGGCCGTGTAACAGGAACAGGTTGCAGCAGTTTGAACCACAGTTTTTCGACCTACAGCACTTCAAACAGCCCCGCCGCCCCCATGCCG
>DITZ01000090.1:6254-27002 GCA_002422985.1 Sphingomonadales bacterium UBA6171 | reverse complement strand
CCAGCTTGCGGGCATAGATCGGGTCCAGCGCATGTTCGGCGTCCACAAAGGCCGCCACGCCGCCGGCCTTCTGCGCCTCTGCCACCACATGCAGCGCCAGCGTCGTCTTGCCCGAGGATTCCGGGCCATAGATTTCAACCACCCGTCCGCGCGGCAGGCCGCCGATGCCCAGCGCGATGTCCAGCCCCAGCGAGCCGGAGGGTATGGATTCGATTTCCAGCACTTCACGCGCGCCCAGCCGCATCGCCGAACCCTTGCCAAAAGCCCGGTCAATCTGCGCCAGTGCAGCTTCCAGCGCCTTTTCCCTGTCCATCCTTGCTTCCTTCATCCGAAGTCACCGCCCTGAACCGCGGCCCCTCTGACCGCTGCGGAACAGGTGTAGAACAAAGCCGGGCCGGTGGGAAGCCCTTTCCGCCGTCTATCCGCGCGGCAGCAGGATGGTGAAACGCGCGCCACCCAGCGGCCCGCTATCATGCAGCAGAAAGCCGCCGGATTGTTTCACCAGCCCATAAGCTGTTGAAAGACCAAGACCATGTCCATCCGGCCGGGTGCTGAAATAGGGTTCGAAGATTCGCGCGGCAATCTCCGGCGCTATCCCCGGCCCGTCATCCGCCACGGCCAGCCGCGCATGATCGCATCGCGGCACAAAGGGCGCATCCGCCGGCAGCGCATCGGCGGGCAGGATTCCGGTCTCCACCCGCACCGTCTGTGCGCCGGCCTCGCGCGCATTGGTCACCAGATTCACCAGCACCCGCTCCAGCGCCAGCCGGTCCGCCACGCAGGGCGCCGGCTCCAGCGCCTGTCGCAGCTGCCCCAGCACCGGCGCCATCGCCGCCACCAGGGCCGCCATATCCATCGGCGCGGGCGACAGCGATTCCTGTCGCGCAAACATCATCAGCTGCCGCATCAGCAGCGACGCGCGCATCGCCGCATCGACGATGCCATGCAGTGCCCGCGCATCTGCCACATCCGCCCCGTGCGCCAGCATCCCGGCGGTGGCACTGATGCCCGCCAGCATCCCGTTCAGATCATGCGCAATCCCGGCCGCCATCCGGCCCAGAGACTCCGTCCGCACCGGCTCAGCAGCCAGCGCAGCCGCCTCAGCCGTATCGTTCTTCCGTCCATGGATCGCCAACATTGTGATAGCCGCGCACTTCCCAGAAGCCCGGCTGATCTACGGCCACCAGTTCGATCCGCTTAATCCATTTGGCTGATTTCCAGAAATAATAGCGCGGAATCACCAGCCGCACCGGCGCGCCATGTTCGCGGGTCAGCGGCACGCCATCATGGCTGTGCGCCAGCAGGCAATCCGCTTCGGTAAAATTCTCCAGCGAAACATTGGTGGTATAGCCATCATAGCCATGCAAAATCACATGGTTGGCCGCCGGCAGCGGCCGCGCCTGTGCCAGCAGCACGGTCGTCGCCACGCCCTGCCAGCGATTGTCATAGCGGCTCCACTGGGTCACGCAGTGGATGTCCGACACATCCTCCATCTGCGGCAGCGCCATGAAAGCCGCCCAGTCCAGCGTCAGCGGCTGTTCCACCGCGCCATCCACCGTCAGCTGCCATTGGGCCTTTGGCACATCCGGCTGCACACCCAGATCCAGCACCGGCCAGTTGGTCACCAGCCGCTGGCCCGGCGGCAGGCGCAGCGCATGATCCGGATCGGGCCTGCCCGTCAGCAGCCGGCCGGCGCGCGCCCAGGCCTGCTTCACCTGCACCAGCTTGTCGCGTTCCTTCATGCTTCTGCTGCTCCCTTGGGGCGTATCGCGCCATTGGCCCGCCGTGCCAGCCGCCGGCGCCGCTTCACCAGCACCCAGTGCCGCCAGCCGAACTGCACCAGCACAAAGCCCAGCGTCGCCGACCCGACCGCGAAGATCAACAGCCCCACATAGGTCGGCCCGGCCAGCGTCACAATCCAGCTGATGGTCTGCTCCAGCGCGCCAATATCCGGCGAAATCGCCTGAGTCATGCCTTCACGCATCCGCAACACCCAGCGCCCCACCAGATAGGCCGCATAATAGATAAAGGGCACTGTCAGCGGATTCGTCACCGATGTCGCAATGGCCGCCACCGGCAGATTGGCGCGCACACCCACGGCCAGCAGCGCGGCAAAGGGCGTCTGCGCCACCGGCACGGCAAAGCCGGAAAACAGCCCCAGCGCCGTTCCGCGCGCCACACCGCGCCGGTTGAACCGCCAGATCAGCGGGCTGCCGAGATAGGTCGCGAACGGACGCAGCAGCCGATACTGTAGCATCTCGTCCCGCGTCGGAAATCTCCACTGGCGTGCCACGCCTTCGTCCTCACCTTCGTCCGATTCTGTCGCGGGCGTCCGCTGCGCCCGCTTTAAGGCAAACGTCCGCTGCGCCCGCTTTAAGGCAAAGATGTGACCCGCCGCCCCGCCCCGCAACCTGCTGGGAAAAAAAGGGCCGCTTATCCCCGGTCCCGCAGCAGCCGGGCGGCTTCGCGCTTCCAGTCCTTTTCCTTCTCATGCTCGCGCTTGTCATGCAGCTTGCGGCCCTTGCCCAGGCCCAGCTCCACCTTCGCCCTGCCCCGGTCGTTGAAATAGATGGAAAGCGGCACCAGCGTCATGCCCTGCCGCGCCACAGCGCCATGCAGTTTGGAGATTTCCCGCAGGTTCAGCAGCAGCTTGCGCGGCCGCTTGGGCTCATGGTTAAAGCGATTGCCATGGCTGAATTCGGGGATATTGCTGTTGATCAGCCACACCTCGCCATTCTTCACCTCGGCATAGCTCTCCGCAATCGTCGCCTGGCCGCCACGCAGGGCTTTCACTTCCGTGCCCACCAGCATGATGCCGGCCTCAAACCTGTCCTCGATGGCATATTCATAATGGGCACGGCGGTTTTCGGCGGCAATCTTCACCTTAACCGCAGCACGGCGCGGACGGGCCATCAGGGCGCGATTCCAGCATGCGCCAGCGCCGAATCAACCGCCGCGCGCGACGCCGGCGACGGCCCCACGATCGGCAGCCGCGTATCCGGTGCCATCCGCCCCATCAGGGACAGCGCATATTTGGCCGGCCCCGGCGACGGATCGCTGAACAGCGCCTGAGACAGCGGCCACAGCTGATCCTGCAACACCAGCGCGGTGGCATAGTCCCCGGCCAGACAGGCTTCCACCTGCTCCGCCGCCAACCGGGGCGCCACATTGGCGGTCACCGAAATACTGCCATGCCCGCCATGCGCCATGATCCCCAGCGTCATATAATCATTACCGGAAAATATCAGAAAATCGCTCCCGCACATATGGCGGATTTCGCTCACCCGGTTGATGTCGCCGGTGGATTCCTTGCACCCCACGATCATCGGCAGCTCCGCCAGCTCCGCCATCGTTTCGGTCGCCATATCAATCGCAGACCGGGCGGGAATATTATAGATGATGATCGGCAGCGGCGAGCGTTCGGCCAGATAGCGGAAATGCGCCAGCAGCCCCGCCTGACCGGGCTTGTTATAATAGGGGCAAACCACCAGCGCCGCATCCGCCCCGGCGCGGGCGGCCACCGCGATATGATGCTCGGCCACCGCCGTATCGTTGGAACCGCAGCCGGCGATCACCGGCACCCGGCCGGCGGCGGCTTCCACCGTCAGCGCCACCACCCGGTCATGCTCCGCGATCGAAAGCGTCGCGGATTCGCCCGTGGTGCCGCAGGGCACCAGCCCGCCGGCGCCTTCCGCGATCTGCCACTCGACAAAGCGCGCGAACGCCGCCTCATCCACCCGGCCGTCGCGAAACGGGGTGACAAGGGCGGGAATGGAACCGGAAAGCGAAATCATGGCGTGGGAATCCCCGGCTGAAGGGTCAGATACATGGTCTGGCGCGCCAGTCCGATGCATCGGTGCTTGGCGCGTCGTTCCGCGCTGCCTAAAGACAAAGACATGTACGCGCAACATTCCCCAGTCCGCCCCTTCATCGCGCCGTTCGCCGCCCTGCTGCTGGCGATGCTGCCGGCCGCCGCACAGGCCCAGGCCGATCCGGCCGCGCGCGCCTGGCTGGGGCAGCAATTCGCTTCTTATGACAGCGGGATGGCCGCCCCGCCGCCTGCCAGCCCGTCCGCCATCGCCCAGTCGCTGGCCATGTGGGATTGGTTACGCCGCCCGCCGCGCCTAACCGACACGCCGCCACCGCTCGATGTACAGGCGCGTTTCATCCTCCAGCATGCCGGCTGGCCCGCGCTCGCCACCATCCGCCGCCGGGCGGAAGCGCAGGCGGCCGACATCAAGACCAGCGATGGCGAGGCCCGCGCCTTCTTCCTGGCGCTGCCGCCGCAATCCGGTGCCGGGCAGGCGCGCATGGCGATGCTCTCCTCCGGCCCCGAAGCGCTGGAACTGGCCCGCGCCGCCTGGACGCGCGGCGGCCTGGACCCGGCAGTCGAGGAACAGATATGGGCGCGTTTCGGCAACCAGCTGACCCGCGCCGACAATGGCCGCCGCGCCGACGCGCTGCTGTGGGCCGGCCAGACGAGCGCCGCCAGCCGCATGTTGCCGCGCCTTGATTCCGAAGCGCGGCTCCTCACCATAGCCCGGCTGGCGCTGCGCTCCGGCACGGCCGATGCGGAAGCGCTGGCCGCCTCGCTCCCCGCCGGCGTCCGCCAGCATCCGGGTCTGGCGAACGACCGCGCGACATGGGCGGTACGGCGCGGCCGGCTGAGCGACGCTGAAGCCCTGCTGGGGCGCGGCGACACGACGCCGGGAGCCGTCATTGCGCCGGAAACCTGGCTGGAACGGCGGCTGGCCATGGGCCGCGCCGCCATGCGCCGGGGCGATTACGCTGTCGCCTATCGCATCCTTGCCAATCACCGCACCGTCGCGCCCGGCACCAATGCGCGTGCCCTGCCGCTTGCCGTGCGGATAGACCTATCCGATACCGAATGGCTGGCCGGCTGGATCGCGCTGCGCCGGCTGGACCGGCCCGCCGACGCCGCCCGCCATTTCCAGACCTTTCTGGACAGCGTCACCACCCCCATCAGCCAGTCACGTGGCCATTACTGGCTCGGCCGCGCCGAAGATGCGCGTGGCCGCAAGGCGGAAGCGCAGGCCGCCTGGACGGCAGGCGCGCGCCATCCGGACTATTATTACGGCCAGCTCTCGGCCGAAGCGCTGGGCAGGCTCCCCACGCTGATCGCCACGCCCCCCGCCGAGCCGACCGCCGCAGACCGGCAAAGCTTTGCCCAATCCGGGTTGCGGCAGGCCGTGGAAACGCTGGCGCTGATGGGCAGCCGCGAACGCGAATCGCTGTTCGTGCGCGCGCTGGCGGATTCGGTCGATACCCCCGGCGAAGCCCGGCTGGCTGCTGAACTCGGCCAGCGCCTCAGCCGCCCGGACATCGGCGTCTGGACCTGGAAGGCCGTGCGCCCGAACGGCGACACCAATCTGGCGGACCTGGCCTTCCCCCGCCTGCCTGCCGACGGGCAACTGCCGCCGCGCGAATGGCTTATCAGCCATGCCATCGCCCGGCAGGAATCCTCGTTTGATCGCACCGCATTGTCGCACGCCGGCGCGCGCGGGCTGATGCAGCTGATGCCGGCCACCGCGCGCGACGTCGCCACCAAGCTCGGCATGCCTTATGATGTGAACCGGCTGTTCAGCGATCCGGCCTATAATCTGGCGCTCGGCAGCTATTATATCGGGCTGCGGCGGGACAATTTCTCCAACGCCATGATGGCGATTGCCGCCTATAATGCCGGGGCCGGCAATGTCCGCAAATGGCTGGCGATGAATGGTGATCCGCGCACATCCTCCACGGCCGATCTCATCGACTGGGTGGAGATGATACCCATCGCCGAAACCCGCACCTATGTGCAGCGCGTGACCGAAAATGCGGTCGTCTATTCGCTGCTGGAGCCGAACAGGCCCGGCGCCAACCCGCGCGTGTCAGCCTGGCTGCGCGGCGGATAAGGCCAAGCCCCCGACCCTATAACCTCTTCTCATAGATCCGGTATGTCTTGGCCACATGGCTGTGGATCGCATTGGCAATGGAGATCATCGGGCCATTGTCTTCCAATATCCAGCCGATCTCGCCTTCGGTCGCCGCATTGATCACAACGGCATCGCGGCGGATGAGTTCGATCATCATGAAGGCCAGGATCGAGGCCAGCCGCGTCCCCTGCAGATGCTTGCGCACGCCCATCAGCGGCACGCGCATGATCCGGGTGCGCGGCTGCCGCAGCCGCCACAACAGCTTTGCCCAGCCAAAGGGAAACAGCCGCCCGTTCAGATCCGCGCTCAGCTCGTTCAGGTCAGGCAGGGTGATCATAAAGGCGACCGGCACGCCATCATATTCCGCCACACGCACCAGATGCGGATAGGCAATCGGCTTCAGCTTCTTGCCGACATAGGCGACTTCGGCATCCGTCAGCGGCACAAAGCCCCAATTATCGCTCCAGGCCTCGTTCAATATGTCAAGGATCAGCGTCGATTCCTCGTCATAGCGCGCCATATCCAGCTTGCGGACGCGGATGCGCTTGTTGTGTTCCCCGGCGGCCACAATGCGGTCCACCAGCGGCGGAAAGCCATTGTCGATCTTCACCCGCCAGGCGTGCAGATCCTTCACGCCGGCATAACCCGCCGCCAGCACATGCCGTTCATACCATTGCCGATGATGGCCCATCATCACCACGGGCCGCAGATCAAAGCCGCTGACAAGCAGGCCGGGCTCATCCCAGATGGAGATGCTGATCGGCCCCTGCGCCTGCGTCATGCCGGCATCCCGCAGCCAGTTTTCGGCCGCCGCAATCAGCGCGGCGGAAACCGCCATATCGTCCACCGTTTCAAACAGGCCCCACTGGCCAAGGCCGGGCCGGGCCGCCTGCACCAGATCGCAAACCTGCGCGGAAATCCGCCCCACCACCTGCCTGCCGCGCTTCGCCAGAAAAAAGGCCGCACGCCCATGCAGGAACCATGGGTTCTTCGCCGGGCCGCCGATCAGCCCATGCACTTCGGATTTCAGCGGCGGCACCCAGGCCGGATCATCCCGGTAAATGTCCCAGGGCAGATCGACAAACGCCCGCTGGTCGGCGGGCGATTGCACGGGGTGGATGGAAACGGGGTGAATGGAAAAGGGGTGAATGGAAACGGGAAGGTCGGGCATGGCGGTTCGATAATCAGCCGCGGCGGCCCTGTCGAGGCTCAGAGACTATCGGGCCACTGGCTGGCCGAAAGCCGGAGAGGGATTTTTCGATCCCGACAAGCAGCCGGAAATGCCGCGATGGCGGACCATCATGGCATTTTCCCGCAACGCTGGCAGGGCAAAAAAGACCCTCAGGACCGGCCCGGCCAATCGCCAAAGAGGCGCTCAGGCGTTCAGGCGTTCAGCTTCGCCTGCTCCTCGGCATCGGCCTTCATCGCCCGCTGCCGGGGGTGCCCCCTGGCGACCCCGCCCGACATTTTCGCCACCCACGGGTAAAGCGCGGCCACTTCCTCGCTATAGCCAAGGTTGAACACGGTGGGGGACTTTTTCGGCCGGTCCTCGCGCTCATAGATAGTGCCGAACAGCCGGTCCGGCCAGAAGCTGGTGATGCCGAAATTACCCGTCTCGTCATGAAAATGGTGCGCCATGTGCCGCCGCTTCATCTCAACCAGCGCGGGATGTTTGGGCTTATAGCTAAGATGCTGGATGCAGTGGAAGAATTCATAGACGCAGGTCGTCAACAGCCCGGCTGCCAGCGCCACCGCCGCCCCGCCGGCGCCACCGATCAGCCAGCCGACGGGCACGGTCGCCAGCACGATGGTCGGCAGCGTGGTATGGAGCGCGCCAAACAGCACCTCCAGATGGTTCGGGTCCTGGTGATGGTCATAATGGATGCGCTTCCAGGTGCGCGCCGTCAGCGGCGATTTCCACATCCACCGGCTGTGCAGCACATAGCGGTGCAGCAGATACCAGATCATCGGATAGGCGATCACGGCAAACAGCGCGGCCACCAGCCCCTGCACCAGCGTCGGCGGCATCAGCACAGCCGCCACGATGGCGGCCAGCGCCAGCAGCAGATAGGCCTGAATCGCATAATATTGGAAATAGGCGACCACCAGATCCCGCAGGGTCATGCGGTCAAGATAATGCGCCCTGCTCCAGATTCCGGGGCGGCCGATCCGCTGTTCCTGCGCGTTCACTATCGCTACTCCAGTCATTTCACCCTGCGCCTATCGCGCCGTATTGCGGCAAATTTAGGGTGACAGAAGGAAAATTGCGAAGCGGCAGCCTGTCGCGGCTATTCTTCCGTTCGGAACAGCACCGCTTCGCCCACCAGCAGGAACAGCAGAAACGGCGCCCAGGCCGCCGCCCAGGGCGGATAGGTGCCGAAATCCGCCATGGCCATGGCGAAATTGTCGGCAACGAAATAGGCGAACCCCAGCGCCAGCCCGATCACCGCGCGGATGAACAGCTTGCCAGACCGCGCCAGCCCGAAGGCCGCCACCGCCCCCAGCAGCGGCATCAGCACGGCCGACAATGGCCCGGCAATCTTGTGGTGCAGCTTGGCCGACAGCGCGTCGGTCGGCTTGCCCGCCTCCCGCATCGCCGCCACCGCCGGCCGCAGGTCCGCAAAAGACAGATGGTCGCCATTCACTCCCTGCGTGGTGAACTGCACCGGCTGCGCGGTGGACAGGAAAATCAGCGCCGGGTCCCGCGTCAGCCGCCCGCTTTCCACATCAAAGCGCCGCACATCGCTCAACTTCCAGCCGCGCGCATCGGGCACGGCGGTCGCGGCGCGCAATATCTCGTCCAGCCGGTCCTCCACCTGGTGGAAAATGCTCACATCCACCAGCTTCGTGGCCGGCCCCGTCCCCTCCACGCGCGTGGCATGGATCAGGTCCGGCCCGGCGCGTACCCACACCTCGCCCCGCCCGCCATACACCGGCACGATCGGGTAATATTCCGCCTTCTTCCACTGATCCAGCGCCGTATTCGCCCGCACCAGCACCCGTTCGTTGAAGGCAAAGTTCAGCCCCGCCACCAGCAGCCCGGCCAGCATCATCGGCGCCAATATCTGGTGCGCGGAAATGCCCGCGCCCTTGAAAATCACGATCTCGCTGTTCTGGTTCAGCGTCATGAAGGTCACCAGCGTCGCCAGCAGCACCGAAAAGGGCAGGAACAGCGCCACCAGCTGCGGCAGCCGCAGCGACACATAGGTCCACAGCTCCGCCTCGCCATTGCCGGGCACGGCCAGGATGCGGCTGGATTCCCCCAGCAGGTCCAGCGTCATCAGGATCACC
Source organism: Sphingomonadales bacterium UBA6171 (assembly GCA_002422985.1). Taxonomy (GTDB): domain Bacteria; phylum Pseudomonadota; class Alphaproteobacteria; order Sphingomonadales; family Sphingomonadaceae; genus Sandaracinobacteroides. The sequence continues at coordinate 17,775 of DITZ01000090.1, read as the reverse complement.
ACCAGCCCCGCCAGAAACGCCGCCGTGCGCGACAGGAACATCTTCGCCGTATACCGGGCAAGCGTGGGCGACGGAAAAAACCGCGAGAAAATCGCCAGTTGCATCAGGCCGCCCGCTGCTTGCCAAAGGCCGGCTTCGGCTTCAGCAGCCTGCCCGCCATGCCGGCCAGCTTGCCAAACACCCGGTCCAGCCCGCCAATGGGCTGCCCGCCCGGCTTGTGCGCCAGCACATGATAAAACCACAGGCACATCGCCGTGAAAATCAGGAAGGGCACCCACTGCCCCAAGAACGGATCCACCCGCCCGATCGCCCCCATCCGCTCGCCATATTCGGAAACCTTGTGATAGGTCACGATCACCACGATCGACAGAAACACCCCCAGCGCCGAGGTGGAGCGTTTCGGCGGCACCGCCATCGCCACCGACAGCAGCGGCAACACGAACATCACCGCCACCATCACCAGCCGCCGGTGAAACGCCGCCTGCGCCGCCAGCAGCGCATCGGGCGGCGTTTTGGGCGAGCGCATTTCCGCCCACAGCTCCGGCATCGTCAGCTCCAGTTGCCGCTCCTCGCCGCGCGCCCGGAAACTCTCCATCGCCGGCAGATCCACCGGCAGATCATGCTGCACAAAGGTCAGCACCCGCGGTGCCGCCTCGCCCGGCGCCACATGCACCAGCGTGCCATTCTTCAGCCGCAGGATGATGATATTGCGGTCGTCAGACATCAGAAACTGCCCGCGCGCCGCCGACACCGCCAAAGACCGCCCGTCCCGCGAGGAGGCCCGCACGAAAACCCCGCGCAAATCCGCCCCATTGGAAAGGCTCTGTTCCACCCGCAGCGTTGTGCCTTTGGCAATCGGCACAAATTCGCTCACCTTGATGCTCGCCCCCAGCGCACCAGACCGCAGCTCAAAACGCAGCCCCTCATAGGCGTAGCGCGAATAGGGCTGCAAAAAGCCGACAATCCATACATTCAACACCGCAAAAACCATCGCCAGCAGAAACGGCACCCGCAACAGCCGCCCATAGCCCACGCCCACCGCGCTCAACGCATCCAGCTCGGACGACAGCGCCAGTTTGCGGAACGCCAGCAGAATCCCCAGCATCACGCCAATGGGAATCCCCAGCGACAGATATTCCGGAATCAGATTCCCCAGCATCCGCCACACAACCGAAACCGGCCCGCCTTCGTTCACCACAAAGTCGAACAGATTCAGCATCTTTTCCAGCAACAACAGCATCGCCGCGATGACCAGCGTGGACATCAGCGGGACAATGATCAGCCGGAAAAGATAGCGATCAACCAGGGTGAAAAACGCCATGACGCCCCGGTCCTAGCAGCGCTCAGCCGCAGGCGCAAAGCCATCCAGCGTGCGGGCCAGCGCAACATAATCATCCACGCTCAATGTCTCGGCCCGCCGCTCCGATGCGATGCCCAGCCCCGCCAGCGCCGCCAGCGCACCCGGCACCCCCTTCAGCGATTGCCGCAGCATCTTGCGCCGCTGCCCGAACGCCGCCGCCGTCACCGCCGCCAGCCGCCCCGGCCGCACGCCTTCCGGCGCCGCCACCGGCACCAATTGCACCATCGCGCTCGAAACCTTGGGCGGCGGCGTGAAGGCCGCCGGCGGCAGCGTCAGCAGGATGCGCGCCCGGCAGCGCCACTGCGCCAGCACCGAAAGCCGCCCATAGGCCCCGCCGCCCGGCGCCGCCACCAGCCGCTCGGCCACCTCCTGCTGGAACATCAGCGTCGCCGATTTCCACCAGGGCGGCCATATCTCACCGGAAAGCCAGCCCGTCAGCAGCACCGTCCCCACATTATAGGGCAGGTTGGCCACGATATGCGCGCCCTCCCCCGCCAGCGACGCCGCATCCATCGCCAGCGCATCGCCCTCGATCAGCCGCAGCCGGCCATCGGCCACCGTGCCCAGCGCTTCCAGCAGGGGGATCGCCCGCCGGTCCCGCTCCACCGCCACCACCCGTGCGCCCGCCTTCAGCAATGCCCGCGTCAGCCCGCCCGGCCCCGGCCCCACTTCATAGGCGACATCGCCCGCCACCAGCGGCACATCGCGCACAATCCGGTCCAGCAGATTCAGATCCATCAGGAAATTCTGCCCCAGCCGCTTGTCGGCCCGCAGCCCGGCGGCCGCTATCCCCTCTTTAAGCGGCGGCAGCGCCGCAATCCGCGCCGCAACTTCTGAGTCCGCGGTTGAATCAGTGGCCGGCACCCAGTGTCAGGCCGCGCCGGAAGCCAGCGCCGCCGCCCGCGCCAGCGCCGATTCCCCGGCCAGTGCAATCGCGGCAATCATCGCGCGCGGATTGGCCTCGCCCCGCCCGGCAATCGCAAAGGCCGTGCCATGATCCGGCGCGGTGCGCAGGATGGGCAGGCCCAGCGTCACATTCACGCCCGTATCGAAATACAGTGTTTTCAGCGGAATAAGCGCCTGATCATGATACATGCAGATGGCCGCGTCATAATGCGCCCGCGCGCCGGCATGGAACATCGTGTCCGGCGCATGCGGCCCCGTCACTTCCACGCCCTCTGCCAGCAGTTCGGCGATGGCCGGCGCGATCACATCCTGCTCCTCGCGCCCCATCGCGCCGCCTTCCCCGGCGTGCGGGTTCAGCCCCGCCACCGCAAGCCGCGGCTTTGCAATCCCGAAATCGCGGATCAGCCCGCGCACACAGGCGCGCGCCCGCGACAATATCAGCGCCGTCGTCAGCACATCGGCCACCCGCGCCAATGGCTGATGGATGGTCACCGGCACGGTCCGCAGATCCGCCCCCACCATCATCATCGCCACATTGCCCGCCATCACGCCGCAGCGTTCCGCGATAAACTCCGTCTGCCCCGGATGCGAAAAGCCGATGGCATAGAGCTGCGCCTTGGAAACCGGCCCCGTCACCATGGCCGAACAGGTGCCAGACCGCGCCAGCCCCACCGCCACTTCCAGCGAATCGAGCGCGGCCCGTGCCCCCGCCAGACTGGGTTGGCCCGGCACATTGTCGTGCGCATCATCCACCTGCATCAGCGGCAGCGCATGTTCAAAAACCGCGGCGGCTTCATCCGGATGCCGGATCACCTCCAGCGGCCCGTTCCACACCGCTTCGATGCTGCGCCGGTCACCAATGGCAAAGAAGGGCAGCAGCCGATGCGCCGCCCGCACCGCCCAGGCCTTGGCAAGCACCTCCGGCCCGATGCCCGCCGGATCCCCCAGCGACACCGCCAGCGGGGCCACCTGCGGCCAGTCCGGCGCGGCATGTATCGGGGTGGCGGCGGCCTGCATGGCTCAGCGATATTCGATAACGGCGTCGCGCCGCAGATCGCGCAGATATCGCCGCGCGGCGCTGTTCACGCGCTGCTCGTTAATCTGTCCATACACATCGTCAAAGCTCGGCATCCCGGCATTCTGCGGGTCGTCCCGCCCGCACAGCACCAGCACGCGCAAGCCATCCTGCGCCGATCCGAACGGCGGCGTGGCACCACCCACCGGCAGTGTCCGCAGGATCTGCTGCAAAGGGCCCGGCAGATCGCCCAACCGCAGACTGTCGTTGGACACAATGTCCGCGCCGATTTCCTTGGCCACGGCATCCGCCCGGCCGCAGCCACCCATCGCCTGCGTGCGCTGCTGCACATTGGCCGCCAGCTTGCGCGCTTCCGCCTCGCTGATATCCGCGGGCAGCGGAATGGTCAGCTGCTTCAGGCTCAAAATGGCATTGGCCGGATCGGCCGACAACACCTGGCGCTTTTCCACCAGCGCGATGACCGACACGCCGCCGGGCACCGGCACCGGATCAGACACAGAGCCGCGCTCCATCGTCCCCACCAGCCCCTGCAAAGCCGGGGACAATTGCTCGGCGCGCACCCAGCCCAGGTCGCCACCAAGCGCGGCGGTCGAGGCTTCGGAAAACTGCCGGGCATAGGCCACAAAGCTGGCGCCCTGCCGCACCTGCTCCACGATGCGCCGCGCGTCCGCCAGCACCCGCGCCTGGGTTTCCGGCGTTGCCGACAGGAAAATCTCGCCAACGCGATACTCTTCCTTGCCCTTGGATTCCTCCAGCCGCTTGATCAGCACCGCCACTTCATCGTCGCCCACATTGATGAACGGCTCCACCCGCTTGCGCAGCAGCCGGCTCCAGGCCAGTTCGCCGCGGATCTGCTGCCGGATGGAGGCCGGCGACGAACCGCCCTTGCGCAGCAGGGCTTCAAACGCCTTCTGGTCCATGCGGAAATTCTGCGCCACACGGGCATAGGCGGCGTTCAGTTCCGCGTCCGTCACCGACACGTCATGCTGCGCCGCTTCCTGTATTTGCAGCATCTCATCAATCAGGTTGCGCAGCACCTGCAAGCGCAGCACCTGCCGCTCTTCTTCGGAAATCTGCTGCTGATTGGCGATCATCACCAGCCCCAGCCGATGGTCCACATCGGTGTCGGTGATGATGTCGCCATTCACCAGCGCGGTCGCCTTGCGGACATTGGGGTCCACCGTGCCCAGCATCTTCACATCCGGCATATCCAGCACGCTGCGGCCCGGACGCCCGCCCAGCGACGCGCCCTGTTGCGCCGACAGCGGCCCTGCCAACAGCAGGGCAGAAAGCCCCGCCAAGGCCGAAATCTTCTTCACACCCAACGTCATTCCCGTCCCCAAATAGTCAGCGGCGAAAAGCCGCCCGCAGCCGCGCGGCCAATTCCGCGCCGCTTCTGCCACAGCCGCAGCCCGGCTGCCAGCACGCATCGCGCCGAAATAGCGTCTCATGCAACCGTCCCCCTGCACACCACCGCCTGAACAGCGGCTGAAACCCTGTCAGCCAAGATTTTTCAGCGCCAAAGTAAAGATGAACGTATTGCCGCGCCTGGCATTGGGATTGTCCACATGGTTGCGCTTCCAGGTAAAGCCGATGTCAAAACATTCGTCATTGTATCGCACACCCAGCCGGTGCCGGATCGGCTGCCAGCCATCATTGGTGGTCAACGCATTTTCCCCGCGCGAGGTCAGATCCACCACCGCCGTGCCAAAAACAGACCAATAGCGCCCCAGCGCCACCCGCGCGCCGGCCCGCACTTCCTCATGGTCCACCAGATCTTCCAGCGCGATATTGCGGTTGAAGCGCAGATAGCCCAGCGACAGAAAGGTGCGCCGGCTGCCCAGCGACAGGTCGGTCTCGTTGCGCCGGATGGCCAGACTATCCTTGTCCAGCCGCACCCGCTGCGTCACCTCCACAAAGCGGCCCAGCTGCACATTCAGCCGCCCCACCACATCGGAAACCCGCTGCGACAGGCCGGTGCCATCGGGAAACAGGTCGGACTGGTCGTCCAGCCGATAGCTTTGCCCCACCTGCGCGGCGGCCGCGATGCCCCTGCCGCGCCAGCGCCAGTCAAGGCCATAGGTTACCCGCGCGCCACCCTCCCACCGGTCCTGCCCCGGAAAGCGGTTGAGCGCGAACAGATTGCCATCCTCCAGATCAATGGCGCGCGAATCCTCGTTGGGAATGCCCACATTGCTGGTGGCAGAGGAAGCCACCAGCTGCACGCGCGGCGACAGCGTCTGCACACCGCCCAGCAGCGGCCCGGCCATCGGCCAGTCCACATCCACGGCCGCCAGCGGAATTATCCGCCCCTGCCAGCCATCCGCCCCGGCATAGAGCGGATCATCCGCCAACGCCCCGTCGCGGCTGTTATAAAGATCGCCGCGCAGCAGCGCCGTCAGCGTCACCCGCTGGCCCAGCGGTGTATAAAATAGCCGGTCCCACTGCACGGATGCCAGCGCACGCGCAATGGACTGGCCCTCCTGCCGGTACAGCCCCAGCGAATTGGCCCGCACCATCAGTGCGCCGCCCGCCATATCCAGCTTCGGCCGCCACCACAGGTCCATCAGCGGCAGCGCCACCGGCGTTTTTGCCCCACTGTCCTCCTGCCGCAGCCCCTGAAAGGCCCAGCCGGCGATGGAGAAATAGCGATCCGCGCGGAACTGCTCCAGCGCATAGGTGGAGCGCAGCCGCGTATCCAGACTCACCTGATAGCGGCCAAGGAAATTATCGTCGTTGGTCAGGCGCGAGGAGAAGCTGGACCGCCAGCCTTTGCCATGCACCAGCTGCCCCTGCACATCCACATAGCCGCGCAGCCGGGCGGGCGAGCGCACGATGTCACCCGTGGTCACATCCACCGTCTGCCCCTGGGCATAGGTGAGCTTGCCGCCAAGCGAGATCGGCCCGCCGGCAAACAGCTGGCGATATTGCAGGCTGAGGAGCGGCGGCGCCGCGGTGAACAGCGACAATCCGGCGGTCAGGTCGCGGTCCGGTCCGATCGCCCAATAATAGGGCAGCGTCACCTCCACGCCCAGCTCGCGCGAGGTGCGGATGTCAGGAGACAACAGCCCGGACTGATTCTTGTCAAAGCTGTCCGGGTGGGAAAGTCTGGGCAGCGCCACCAGCGGCACGCCGAAAAATTCCAGCCGGGCATTGTGATAGAAGATGCGGCCGCGCGCCGGATCATGCACAACCCGCACCGCCTGTAGCGCCCACACCGGCTCCTGCGGGCAGCCGGTCTCGCTGTCGGTCACCGCGCAGGGGCTGTAAGCCGCGCGGTCCATGGTGGTTTTCCCATCCTCGCGCCGGCCGGAAACCGCGGCCATGCGCGCCCCGTCGGCCAGCACCAGCAGCATATTCTCGATCGCGCCGTCTTTCAGATCGTCCGACAGCTCCACCCGGTCCGCCACCACCCGGTTGCCATCGCCATCCAGCAGCAGCACCTTGCCCTCGGCCGTCACGATATTGGTGGTGCGGTCCCACAGCACCTTGTCCGCCGTCAGCCGCTGCTCCCCGCGCGACAGCCGGACATTGCCCTCGGCCGACACCAGCGCCGCCCCCTCGTCATAGCTCAGCGTATCGGATTCAAAGGCGATGAAGCCATTGGGCGCGCTGGCATCCACCGCCGCCTCCACATCGGCGACCTGCGCGACGGCAGTATTGGCCAGAGCCAGCGCAGAGGCAGCAAACAGAAAGCGGAAAGGACGCGTCACGATGGCCAGCCGTTGGCAGGAGCGGACGCGCCACGCAAGACCCGCACCGCACTTCTTCACCCCGCCGGCGAGCCAATCCGTTTCAACATCGGCGCGCCAATGCCGCTGCCGCCTGCCACCCCGGCAGGCACGCCGATACGGGAAACACCCCCATGCCGGCCGGCATGAAGGGCGCTCCAACCCCCGCAAGATCAGAATGCGGGGTCCAAAGGCTCAGCTCAGGCCGCTTTCCGGGCGGCATTGCCTCAGGCCGCCTTGCTGGCGGCATTGCCATAGAAAGTCTCGGCCCTGGCCGCCATGTCGCGCAGCTGCTGCGGCGGCGCAAAGCGGCTGCCATGCTGCTGCGCCAGCCGGTCCAGCGTCGCCACCACATTGGCGAGGCCCAGCGTATCCATGGTCGCGAACGGCCCGCCCGATTGCGGCATGAAGCCCCAGCCAAAGATCGCGCCCAGATCGCCATCTTCCGGCGTCTCCAGCACCCCTTCGGCAAAGCAGCGCGCCGTCTCCACCAGTTGGCGATAGAGCAGCCGCTCCCGCACCTCCGCCGGCGTCGGCTGCGTCGCGCTCACCGGGAAATGCGCCGAAAGCTCCGGCCACAGATGCTTGGGCGCGCCATCTTCGGGATAGGCATAAAAGCCCTTGCCATTCTTCCGCCCATGCCGGCCCAGCGCCATCATCTGCTCGATAACCGCCTCGCCCGGCCCGGCCTGATAAGCGTCGCCCAGGTCCGCCCTGGTCTGCTGCGCCACCTTGTAAGACAGGTCCAGCCCAACCTCGTCGTTCACCGCCAGCGGCCCGACCGGCATCCCCATCTGCTTGGCCACATTCTCGATCAGCGCCGGCGTCACGCCCTCGCCCAGCAGGCTCAGCCCCTCCTGCACGAATGTGCCAAAGCAGCGGCTGGTGTAAAATCCCCGGCTGTCGTTCACCACAATCGGCGTCTTGCGGATTTGCGCCACATAATCCAGCGCCTTTGCAATGGCTTCCGGACCGCTGTTCTTGCCAACGATAATCTCCACCAGCGGCATCTTCTCCACCGGAGAGAAGAAATGGATGCCGATGAAATTCGCCTGCTTGCTCCAGGCTTCCGCCAGCCCGGTTATCGGCAGCGTCGAGGTGTTGGACCCGAAAATCACATCCGCGCCAACCACCGCTTCGGTCTTTTTCGTCACATCCGCCTTGATCTCGCGCGACTCGAACACCGCCTCGATAATCAGATCACAGCCCGCCAGATCGGCATAATTGTCGGTCGCATGGATGCGCCCCAGAATCTCCGCCATCTTCGCCGGGTCGGTCCGCCGCTTCTTCAGCCGCTCCTCGGTATAGGCCTTGCCCTTTTCCGCCGCCGCCAGATCGCGATCCAGCAGCACCACCATGATGCCGGCCTGCGCCGACACCATGGCGATGCCCGCGCCCATCAGGCCCGCACCCAGCATCCCCAGCTTCTTCGTGGGCGAAGGCGGCACATTCTTCGGCCGCCGCGCGCCCTTCTCCGCCGCCTGCTTCGAAACAAACAGGCTGCGAATCATGTTCCCCGCCTGCGGATCGGCCACAACCCGCGCGAAATATTTACTCTCCAGTCGCAGCGCCGTATCCATAGGAAGCTGAGACCCCTCATAAACCACGCTCAATATCGCTTTGATCTGGTTCATATTCCCATGGGATTGCTTATGCGCCATCGCATTGCCGCCGATGAAGGTCTGCACAAAATTCGGATTGGTCGCGCCCACGCCACCGGGGAATTTGAAGCCCTTCTCGTCCCATGGCTGCACATATTTGGTCGGGTTCGCCTTCACCCAGGCAATGGCGCGCGCCACCACATCGGCCATCGGCACCACCTCATGCACCACGCCCATGCCCTGCGCTTCGGCCGGCGACATAGACTTGCCCTGCAACAGGAACATCAGCGCGGGCTGCACCCCCATCAGACGCGGCAGCCGCTGTGTGCCGCCCGCGCCCGGAAACAGCCCCACCAGCACTTCGGGCAGCCCCAGCACCAGCTTCGGATGATCCGCCACCACGCGATAATGACAGGCCAGAGCCAGCTCCAGCCCGCCACCCAGCGCCAGGCCATTGATCGCCGCCGCCACCGGCTTCCCCACCGTCTCCAGCTGCCGGAAAAGCCCGTTCAATTCCCACACCCCATCCAGCAGGGCAGCCATGCGCGATTTGCCCGAAGGCGCACCGCTTCCCTTGAAATCCATGCCCTTAAGGTCGGCGCCTGCCACAAAGCCTGAAGCCTTGCCGCTGGTAATCACCGCGCCCTTCACTGCCTCGTCGCTCTTGATGCGCGCAATCGCCGCCGCCAGATCACGCGTCAGCGCCGCGTTGATCACATTCATCGAAGCGCCCGGCAGGTCGATGGTCAGCAGCAGAATGCCATCAGCATCAAGGTCCTGGCGAATAGTAAGTTCGGTCATGATAATCTCCAATCAAATTCCCCCTCCCCTTGAGGGGAGGGGCCGGGGGTGGGGGCCATCGGCAAAAAACAACATCGAACAATGCTCAGGAATGGAGACCCGCCCCCAAAAGGGGGGGGCAGGCGTCCCTCAAACCCGCTCGATCACCGTCGCCGTCCCCATCCCGGCACCCACACACAGCGTCACCAGCGCGGTCTGTTTGCCCGTCCGCTCCAGTTCATCCAGCGCCGTGCCCAAAATCATGGCCCCGGTGGCGCCCAGCGGGTGNNATGGCAATCGCCCCGCCGTTCACATTCATCTTGTCGTGCGGAATATCCAGCGCCTGCATCATCCGCAGCACCACGCTGGCAAAGGCCTCATTCAGCTCGAACAGGTCGATGTCGGCCACCGTCATCCCCAGCCGCTTCAGCAGCTTGCTGGTCACATCGGCCGGTCCGGTCAGCATGATGGCCGGCTCCGAACCGATGCTGGCCATCCCGCGAATGCGCGCGCGCGGCTTCAATCCATATTTCGCGCCAATCTCGCGATTGCCGATCAGCACGGCCGCGGCCCCATCCACGATGCCGCTCGAATTGCCGGCGTGGTGCACATGGTTGATGCGCTCCACCTCCGGGTATCGCATCAGCGCAATGGCATCAAAGCCCGGCATCTGCTCGCCAATGCCCTGAAAGGCGGGTGCCAGGCTGGCCAGCGACTGCATGTCCGTCTGCGGCCGCATATGCTCGTCATGCGCCAGCACAATCTCGCCAATCACATCCTTCACCGGAATGATGGAGCGGGCGAAACGCTTTTCTTCCCATGCCTTTGCCGCCCGACGCTGCGATTCAATACTATAGGCATCCACATCAAGGCGCGAAAAGCCGAACTTGGTCGCGATCAGGTCCGCGCCGACGCCCTGCGGCACGAAATAGGTTTTGAACGCCACCGCCGGGTCCATCGGCCAGGCGCCACCATCCGAACCCATCGGGATGCGGCTCATGCTCTCCACGCCACCGCCGATGGCAAATTCCGCTTCACCGGCCATCACCTTGGCGGCGGCCATGTTCACAGCCTCCAGCCCCGAAGCGCAGAATCGGTTGACCTGCACACCGGCCGTCGTCTCGGCATAATCCGCGTTCAGCACGGCGGTGCGCGCAATATCCGCGCCCTGCTCGGCCACCGGCGACACGCAGCCCAGCACCACATCGTCAACGTCAGCGGTATCAATGCCGGTGCGGTCGCGCACCGCCTGCAACACCTGCGTCGCCAGCTGCACCGGCGTGATCTCATGCAGCTTGCCGTCCTTGCGGCCCTTGCCGCGCGGCGTCCGAACCGCGTCATAGATAAAGGCGTCTGCCATCGTCATTCTCCCCTGGGGTCAACCGTTCGATACGCCTGCCCGACCGCCGGGCAAGCTGGCGCAATTGTCAGAATGCACTATCCGGAAAGGCCATCAGCGTGCCGGCCCCGGCCTGCACCGCGGCCAGCAGGCCAGAGGTGGCCGGCAGCTGCCGCTCAAAGAAATGCCGCGCTGTCATCTGCTTGGCCAGCATGAAGTCCGCGCCGAATTCGCCGCCGTCCGCCTCGCCGGCCAGCGCCGCCCGTTCCATCACCAACCACAGCCAGCCAAAGGTCACCAGCGCCAGCAGCCGCAGATAGGCCGTGGCGCCCGCCCCGGCATTGTCCGGATTCGTCATGCCATTCTGCATCAGCCACATGGTCGCGGCTTCCAGCCGTCCCTTGGCCTTGGCCAGTGCCTCGGCATGGCCCTTCACCCGCTCGTCCGCCCCGGCATCGGCAATGGCGCTGTCCAGCAGGGCCAGAAAGGTCCGCAGGCCGCGCCCGCCGTTCATCGCCAGCTTGCGCCCCACCAGGTCCAGCGCCTGAATGCCGTTGGCGCCTTCATAAATCATGGCAATCCGCGCATCGCGCACAAACTGCTCCATGCCNNTGGTGGCATGGGCATAGCCCTCGTCCGTCATCCAGGCCTTGATCACCGGCGTCAGCAAAGACAGCAGATCGTCGGCCGCCTCCCGCTCCTCCGGCGTGGCGGCCGCATGCGACAGGTCGGCCTGTAAACTCGCCCACAGCGAAAGCGCCCGCGCGC
>DITZ01000090.1:0-6205 GCA_002422985.1 Sphingomonadales bacterium UBA6171 | reverse complement strand
GCCGCATTCTGATAGGCGATTTCCGATTGCGCCAGACCCTGCATCCCCACACCCAGCCGCGCCACATTCATCATGATGAACATGGCCTTCAGCCCCTTCATCTCCTCGCCCACCAGAAAACCGGTCGCGCCGTCATAATTCATCACGCAGGTGGCATTGCCGTNNCGATGAACAGCGAAATGCCCTTCACATTGTCCGGCGCGCCGGGCGTTTTCGCCAGCACCAGGTGAATGATATTCCCGGCCAGATCATGTTCGCCCGAAGAGATGAAAATCTTCGTCCCCGTCACCTTCCAGCTGCCGTCCGCCGCCGGTTCCGCTCTGGTGCGGATCAGCCCCAGATCGGTNNTGCGGCTCGGTCAGGTTCATCGTCCCGGTCCACTTGCCGGAAATCATATTGGGCAGATAGCGATTCTTCTGTTCGTCAGACGCGGCCACATGGATGGCAGACACCGCCCCCATCGTCAGGCCGGGATACATGGAAAAGGCCATATTGGCGCTCGCCAGATATTCCTCGAACGCCGATCCGATCACATGCGGCAATCCCTGTCCGCCATAGGCTTTGGGCGCCATCAGCGTGCCCCATCCGCCTTCCACAAAGGCGGCATAGCCCGCCTTGAAGCCGGTCGGCGTGGTCACGCTGCCATCGTCATGCCGGGTGCAGCCCTCGCGGTCCCCCACCTGATTCAGCGGATGGACGACGCCTTCCACGAATTTTGCGCCCTCCTCCAGGATGGCGCGCACCATATCGTCGCCCGCGTCGGCAAAACCGGGCAGATTGCGGTATTTGTCGAGCTGCACCACATGCTGCAACACGAACAATGTGTCCTTAACCGGCGCGCGATAGGTGGCAGGCATGGGGCTACTCCTTGAATGCACTGCCAGCGGCACCGGCCAGCTGGTCAGTCAGGGTCACACAAAATTGTTCCAGTTCGTCGATCGTCTGGTCGATGGCGTCGCGCTGGATTTTCAGCGCCGCGATCCGCTCGCGCGATTTCTCCAGTGCGGCCATCAACTGCCCCTTGCGCGCGCCGCCGGGGGCGTAAAGGTTCAGCAGCTCCTGTATATCGGCCAGCGAAAAGCCAACCGCCCGCCCGCGCAATATCCATGCCAGCCGCGCCCGGTCCGCCCGGCCATACACCCGCTGCGACCCGCGCCGCTCAGGATGCAAAAGCCCCTCATCCTCATAGAATCGCAAGGTCCGCGACGTGACGCCAAACGCCCGCGCCAGATCGGTAATGCTGAACGAATCGCCGCTCTCTCCCATTCTGCGCAGGCTAGTTTACCTTTACGTATGCGTCAATCAACAAGCGCATCGCCCTCCAGCCGCCGGAAGAAACAGCTTTCGGCCCCCGTGTGGCAGGCCGGCCCGGCCGGAATCGCTTTCAGCCATAAACAATCCTGATCGCAATCCACCAATATTTCGCGCACGGTCAATATGTGCCCGGATGTCTCGCCCTTCATCCACAGCTTCCCCCGGCTGCGGGACCAGAAGTGCGCGATGCCGGTTTCCCGCGTTTTCGCCAGCGCTTCGCTATTCATATGCGCCACCATCAGCGGCGCGCCGGTTTCGGCGTGGACAACCACCGCCGTCAGCAGGCCAAGTGCATCAAATTTCGGCGAAAAGGCGTCTGGCATGGCTGACATGACCGTTCGGTGACAGGTTGAGGGGGCGACAAACGCCGCAGAAACCCCTACATGCCGCCCAAGCGTGCGGCTCACAAGGTATTCGGTGATGACAGCGATTTCCGGCAGCGGGCATTTCCCGCTTTCGACCAACCCTTTTGACGACGACAAGCTGCATGAAGAATGCGGCATTTTCGGCGTCTGGGGATCAGCGCAGGCCTCGGCAATGGTGGCGCTTGGCCTCCATGCGCTCCAGCATCGCGGGCAGGAAGCCGCCGGCATCGTCAGCCATGACCGGCAGGAATTTCACGTCCACCGCGCCATGGGCCATGTGGCCGGCAATTTCGACCGGGAGGATGTGATTGCCATGCTCGCCGGCGATGCGGCGATCGGGCATAACCGCTATTCCACCACCGGCGAAACGGCGCTGCGGAATGTGCAGCCGCTGTTTGCCGAATTGCGCTCCGGTGGCTTTGCCGTGGCGCATAATGGCAATCTTTCCAATGCGATGACGCTGCGTTCCGAACTCATCCGCCGCGGTTCCATCTTCCAGTCCACGTCGGACACCGAAGTCATCATCCACCTGCTCGCCACGTCGGGCCAACCGACCCTGCTCGACCGTTTTATCGATGCGCTGAAGCAGGTGGAAGGCGCCTATTCGCTCATCTGCCTTACCAGCGATGGCCTGATCGCCTGCCGCGATCCGCTGGGCATCCGGCCGCTGGTGCTGGGGCGGCTGGGCAGCAGCGTGATCCTGGCCTCTGAAACGGTGGCGCTGGATATTGTGGGGGCCAGCTTCGAACGGGAAGTGGCACCCGGCGAACTGCTGATCGTGAACGAGGGCGGCGTCCGCTCCATCATGCCGTTCGAGCCGGTGCGGGCGCGGCCCTGCATTTTCGAACAGGTCTATTTCTCGCGCCCCGACAGCTGGTCCGAAGGGATGAGCGTCTATCAGGTGCGCAAGAATATCGGTGCGGAACTGGCACGGGAATCGCCGGTATATGCCGACATGGTGGTGCCGGTGCCCGATTCGGGCACGCCCGCGGCCATCGGCTATGCGCAGGAATCGGGCACGCCGTTCGAACTGGGCATCATCCGTTCCCACTATGTCGGCCGCACTTTCATCCAGCCCGGTGATGGCGTGCGCCACCTGGGGGTGAAGCTGAAGCATAATGCCAACCGCGCGTTGATCGCCGGCAAGCGGCTGGTGCTGATCGACGATTCGGTGGTGCGCGGCACCACCAGCGTGAAAATCGTGCAAATGCTGCGCGAGGCCGGCGCGGCGGAGGTGCATCTGCGCATCGCCTCGCCACCCACAAGGCACAGCTGCTTTTATGGGGTGGATACGCCGGAACGCTCCAAGCTGCTGGCGGCGAGCAAGGATGTGGAGGCGATGCGCGCCTATATCGGCTGCGACAGCCTGGCCTTCATCTCCATCGATGGCCTGTATCGCGCGATGGGGGACGGTAGCCGGCCGGACAATGCATCCCGTTGTGACGCCTGCTTCACCGGCGACTATCCCACGCGCCTGACCGATTTTGACGCCCGTAATCTGGTGGTCGAGCTGCCGCTGAAAGCCATGGCATGAAGGACAGGACGGCGATTGTTACCGGCGCCAGCCGGGGCATCGGCAAGGCGATTGCGCTGCAACTGGCGGCAGACGGCTATCATGTGATCCTGACCGGCCGCACCGAGGCCGGCCTAATCGAAACCGACGACGCCATCCATGCAGCCGGCGGCAGCGCAACGATTGCGCCGCTGGACATCACCAGAGCCGATGATGTGGACAAGCTGGGTGCCGCGATTGCCGGGCGCTGGACCGACGGCATCGACCTGCTGGTGCTGAATGCCGCGATGCTGGGGACGCTGTCGCCGCTGGCGCATGTGACGCCGAAGGAATTCGGGCAGGTGATGGACCTGAACGTCACCGCGCAATGGCGGCTGCTGCGCACCTTTGACGCACTGCTGCGCCGCGCCAGGGGCACGGTGGTGGCCGTCACCTCCTCTGTCGGCACAAGGCCCACGGCCTATTGGGGGCCCTATGCGGCATCGAAAGCGGCGCTGGAGATGCTGGTGGATTGCTATGCCGCCGAAATGCAGAGTCTGGGCGTGAATATATTGGTGCTGGACCCCGGCGGCACGCGCACCATGTTGCGCGCGCGGGCGTTTCCGGGGGAGGATGCCGCAACCCTGAAAGCGCCGGAGGTGGTGGCCGAACGGCTGATCGAACGGCTGCGCGCCGGGTTGAAACCGGGCACCAACCGGCTGGCGCTGAACCGCGACGGGGATATCATCGCCGGTTGAATTGCCGGCTGCATTGTTCCACGTGGAACATTTTTTTACGCGTTTGTGGCCGGATTGGTTGTTCCATGGGGAACATATCTGGGTTTTTGGGGGGGTCGCCCCCACCCCCGGCCCCTCCCCTGAAGGGGAGGGGAGGAAGTAGCGCAACACGCTCCCCTCCCCTTCAGGGGAGGGGCCGGGGGTGGGGTCAGCGACGACAAGTATCAATCGCAACTATATCTAAGCAAGCTACCATCAGCCAAATCTATGGATTGCGCACGTAAATCCTGCCGCCGGCGAGCCAGGTTTCCTGCACCAATATCTTCCACAAGTCCGTGGGCGGGATGGTGAAGGGGTCGCGGTCCAGCAGGATGAAATCGGCCCAGGCACCGGGCGTCAATGTGCCGACCCTGCCTTCCATATGGCCGGCCAAAGCGGCGCTGGTGGTGAAGCCTTGCAGCGCCTGTTCCAGCGTGAGCGCGTCGGCCATGCGCCAGCCGCCGGGCGGCGCGCCTTCGCGGGTCTGGCGGGTGACGGCGGCGTGGATGCCGAAAAAGGGATTGGCGGGTTCGACGGGCGTGTCAGAGCCGAGCACGAGGGGCACATTGGCGGTGAGGAACCGCTTCCAGGCAAAGGCACCGTCCAGCCTGTCCGGCCCCAGCCGAGTCTCTGCCATCAGCATATCGGATGGGCCGTGCGTTGGCTGCATGGACGCGGTGAGCTTCAGCGCTGCAAAGCGGGGGATGTCGGCGGGGTTCACCACCTGCGCATGTTCCACCCGGTTGCGGAACCGGTCGCCATAGGTGGGCAGGATTTCGGCGAAACTGTCCAGCACCTGCCGGTTGGCGGCGTCGCCGATCGCGTGGATGGCCACCTGATAGCCAAGGAAATTGGCGCGGCTGAGCCAGTTTTTCTGCCTGGTGTCGTCCAGCAATTGCAGGCCGCGCGTGGTTGGCTCGTCGGCATAAGGTGCCAGCAGCCATGCGCCACGGCTGCCCAACGCCCCGTCGGCCAGAAATTTGATGCCGATCAGCCGCAGGCGGTCCTGATAGAGCCAGGGGGTGGGGCGCAGCGGCGCGATGGCCTCCATGGATTCAATACCGGCAGCATAAGCGGTAATACGCGCGGTCAGCCGGCCTTCATCGCCAAAGGCGCGAATCAGCGCCCAGTCGTCTGGCGTGGTGCCCATATCGTGCAGGCCGGTCAGCCCGACCGACGCCATATGGGCGAGCGCGGCTTCCAGTGCCTTTTCGGCCTCTCCCGCGCCGGGTTTGGGCCTTGCCTTTTCCACCAGCGCGATGGCCGTATCGACCAATATGCCGCTGGGATTGCCGGCGGCGTCGCGCAGGATGCGGCCGCCGGGCGGATCTTTGGTGGCGCGGGTGATGCCGGCGGCCTTCAGCGCGGCGCTGTTGACCCACAGCGCATGGCCATCCACGCGGGCCAGTGCGGCGGGCTTGTCACCGGTGGCGGCGTCCAGCTCGGCCCTGGTGGGAAAGCGGCTCCTGCCGCCCTCCCCCCATTGTTCCTGATTCCAGCCGCCGCCCGCTATCCATTTGGCATTGGCATTGGCGGCGGCATAGCGGGCGATGGCGGCCTGCGCCTCTGCCACGCTGCGCGCACCGCCAAGATCGAGCAGGCGCAGCCGCAGGCCAAGGCCCAGCAGATGGCCATGACCGTCGATCAGGCCGGGCAGCAGCGTTTGCCCCTTGGCGTCCAGCCGATAGTCCCCCACCTCCAGCTTCGGCTCCGCCGCGCCTTTGGGCAGCGTTGCCAGCACCTTGCCATCGGCGCCGATGAACAGCGTGCCGAAGCGGCGCAGCATGCCCGTGCCGTCGAACATATAGCCGTTGGCGTTGATGATGAGCGTGCGGGCCGCCAGCGCCGGCTGAGCGAGGAGGGCGAGACCGGCGAGGAGCGCCAGCAGCAGGCGGAACATGGGCATCAGGCGAGCCGGGTGATGAGCGAGGAGGTGTCATGGCGGCCGCCGCCGGCCTTTTGCACATCGCCGTAAAATTGATCGACCAGCGCCGCGACCGGCAGCGATGCGCCGTTGCGACGCGCTTCGTCCAGCACCAGCCCCAGATCCTTCCGCATCAGATCGACGGCGAAGCCGAAATCGAAGCGGCCTTCGACCATGGTTTTCGCCCGATTGTCCATCTGCCAGCTTTGGGCAGCACCGCCACCGATGGCGCAGAGCAGCGCCTCGGTATCCAGCCCGGCCTTCAGGGCGAAGTGCAGGCTTTCGGAAAGCGCCTGCACCAGCCCGGCGATGGCGATCTGGTTGGCCATCTTGG
>DITZ01000012.1 GCA_002422985.1 Sphingomonadales bacterium UBA6171 | reverse complement strand
TCACCGCCGCCTATAAGGAGCGCGGGGCGCTGAACCGTCTGCTGACGCTGAACGCCGAGGAGCGCCAGCGCGGGGTGATCGCCATGAGCGCCGGCAATCATGCGCAGGGGCTGGCTTATCATGCGCGGCGGCTGGGCATACCGGCGACCATCGTGATGCCGCGCTTCACGCCGCTGATCAAGGTGCAGCAGACCGAGGGCCATGACGCCGAAGTGGTGCTGCACGGCGAGAGGCTGGAGGAAGCGACCGAACATGCCAATATGCTGGCGGAAAAGCGCGGGCTGACCTTTGTGCATCCGTTTAACGACCCGATGGTGATGGCGGGCCAGGGCACGGTGGCGCTGGAAATGCTGGCGGATGCGCCGGATATCGACACGATGGTGGTGCCCATCGGTGGCGGCGGGCTGATTTCGGGCATGGCGGTTGCCGCGCAGAAATATGCGCCGAAGTGCGACATCATCGGCGTGCAGGCGGAACTTTATCCATCCATGCGGCAGACGCTGCTGGGCGAGCCGGTGGTGGCCGATGGCGACACGCTGGCCGAGGGTATTGCGGTGAAAACGCCCGGCTCGCTGACGGTGCCGGTGGTGCGGCAGCTGGTGTCGGACGTGCTGCTGGTGGCGGAGCGCGACCTGGAGCGGGCGGTTTCGATGTTGCTGGCCATCGAAAAGACCGTGGTGGAAGGCGCGGGCGCGGCCGGGCTGGCGGCGATTCTGGCGAATCCGCGCAAGTTCCGCGGACGGACAATCGGCCTGGTGCTGTGCGGCGGCAATATCGACACGCGGCTGCTGGCCAATGTGCTGCTGCGCGATCTGGTGCGCAATGGCCGGCTGGCGCGGCTGCGCATCCGGCTGAAGGATCGTCCGGGCCAGTTGTTTGGCGTGGCGCGGGTGTTTGATCAGCAGCAGGTGAATATCCTGGAAGTGTCGCATCAACGGATTTTCACCAACCTGCCGGCCAAGGGGCTGATTACCGAGATCGAGTGCGAGACACGCGGGGCGGAGCATCTGGAGCGGCTGATCGAGGCGCTGCGCGGGGCGGGCTATGATGTGAACAGAGTTGAGCTGGCCTGACCTGCGCATACCCGCTCTGGCGGGTTGAATCGGCGGGCGCGCCTGCTTTGGCAGGCTGGGTTAGCGGGGGCTAACGCTTCTGCCGGGCTTTGGATTTTGCGGGCAGGGCCGTTTAAGAAGCTACGGGGTCTGCGTGTGATCGCCTTATGGGCGTTGCGCTGCGGCGGTGCTTTGTGCATCATCCTTGTCATCTGTGCTGCCGTCGGCTGTGTTTGGCGGGGCATTACCGGGAGCCGTGGGAAGGCAGGAATGGGCGACGCTTTTCATTCTTTTTGGCGCGCCCTGCCCGGCACGGAGGCTGGCGGATGACCGAACAGCTGACGCGGATGCCGCGCTTCTTCGTGACGGCGGAAAGCCCCTGCCCCTATCTGCCGGGGCGGACGGAGCGGAAGGTGTTTGCCGAATTGCGCGGGCCGGAAGCGGCGCGGCTTTCCGAAGGGCTGGGGCGCATCGGCTTCCGGCGCAGCCAGAATGTCGTGTATCGGCCGAGTTGCGACGACTGCAAGGCCTGCGTTTCGGTGCGGATCGTGGCGGCGGATTTTGTGGCCAGCGCCTCGCAGAAGCGACTGGTGAAGCGCAATGCCGATCTGGATGTGGCGGCATGCGACCCCTGGGCGACCGAGGAGCAGTTCACGCTGTTGCAGCGCTATCTGCGGGCGCGGCACCCCTCTGGCGGGATGGCGGCGATGGACGGGTATGATTTTGCCGAGATGATCGAAAGCTCGCCGGTGGATACGGTGGTGGTGGAATATCGCGAGCCATCGGTGGGCGGCCGGCCGGGGCGGCTGGTGGGGGCCTGCCTGACGGACAAACAGTCTGACGGGCTTTCGATGGTGTACAGCTTCTATGACACCGGGCCGGGGGCGCGGGCCGGGCTGGGGAGTTTCATCATCCTCGATCATGTGCTGCGGGCCGCGCAGGTGGGGATGCGGCATGTCTATCTGGGCTATTGGGTCGAGGGATCGAGCCGGATGGACTATAAGCGACGCTATAAGCCGCTGGAGATGTTGACGGCGCAGGGCTGGCGGTTGATGCCGGCCGAGCGCGCGGAAACGCGGGATTATGCAGCGACCGGCTGAGCGGGGAAATTTCGGATGATGGCGGATGGCGGAACGGCGGATGCAGCCAATGTGGCGCTGTTTGATGGGCTGGCGACGGACTGGTGGGATTCGGAAGGCTCGTCAAAACTGCTGCACCGGGTGAATCCGGTGCGGATGGGCTTTATCCGCGCGCAGGCGGTGGCGCATTTCGGGCTGGATGCAAATGCGCGGCGGGTGCTGGCGGGGTTGCGCGCGGTGGATGTGGGCTGTGGCGCCGGGCTGGTGGCGGAGCCGCTGGCGCGCATGGGGGCCGATGTGACCGGGCTGGACGCCGGGGTGGCGACGATTGCCGCCGCTCGCGCCCATGCGGCGGCGCAGGGGCTGGATATCCGCTATCAGACGGGGGAGGTCGCGGCGCTGGCAGCGGATGCGCCGGGCGGCTTTGACCTTGTGACCTGCCTGGAGGTGGTGGAGCATGTGGCGGATGTGCCGGCCTTTCTGGCCAGCCTGAAGGCGCTGATGAAGCCCGGCGGGTTGCTGATATTCTCGACACCCAACCGGACGCTGATGAGCTGGGCGGTGATGATCGGCGCGGCGGAGAAGCTGCTGAAGCTGATTCCCGACCATGGGCATAGCTGGCGGCAGTTCATCACGCCCGACGAGCTGACGCAGCGACTGGCGGCGGCCGGGCTGCGGGTGGAGGCAATGGCGGGGATCGGCTGGTCCCCGGCGCGGGGTTTTACACTGGGGGCTGACCGAAGCGTGAATTATATCGGGACGGCGGTGGTGGCCGGGGGGTGATTGGGGGTGTTGGGGTGTGATTGGGAGGGTTGGGTTTTGACCCTGCGCCCCCAC
>DITZ01000076.1 GCA_002422985.1 Sphingomonadales bacterium UBA6171 | reverse complement strand
CCGCCGATGACATCGCGCCGACGCTTCGGGCCATGGGCCATGACGGCAGCCATGCGAATGCCGGCGGACAGGTGGCGGTGGCGTGGTCGATTATGCCGCAGAACAGCGGCAAGGATTACAAGGCGCGCGCCGTCGATGTGGCGCAGCCAGTAATGGCAGGTGGCCCCGTCGGCGGTAATCAAGGCGGAGATTATATACAAACGGGCATGCAGGTCCGCCGGCTCACCCCCCGCGAATGCGAGCGCCTTCAGGGCATGCCGGATGACTGGACGCTGGTGCCCTGGCGCGGCGGAATGGCACCGGACGGGCCGCGTTACCGGGCGATCGGCAACAGCATGGCAGTCGTTGTGATGCGCTGGATCGGACAACGCATCGAGGCGGTTGACGCTGTGCCGCGGGACGGTGCCGCATGAGCATCCCCCCGCATATTCTGGAGCTGATCCGGCAGCGCGTGGCGCTGTCTGGCGTGGTGGCGCGGCAGGTGCGGCTGGTGCGCAAGGGCGCGGAGCAGATGGGGCTGTGCCCGTTTCACCGCGAGCGGCGGGCGAGTTTCACCGTGCATGACGGCAAGGGCTTCTATCACTGCTTCGGCTGTGGCGCGCATGGCGATGTCTTCGGCTGGCTGGAGGCCCGCGAGGGGCTGGGCTTCATCGAGGCGGTGCAGCGCGCCGCCGGGATGGCCGGGGTGGATGTCTCCGACTGGATCGGGGCGGCGGCTCGTACGCGGGTGCCGATGGATGCGGCGGCGCAGGGCGCGGCGCAGCGACAGCGCGAGGCGGACCAGCGGGCCGAGGGCGAAAAATTCGCGCGGTTCCGTCGCTTGCGCGCCGCAGAAGAGGCCGAGCATCTGGAAAAGCGGGTGCGCCGGGCGCTGGATCTGTGGCGGGCGGCAGTGCCGATCGGCGGCACGCCGGCCGAGGCCTATCTGCGCGGGCGGGGCATCCGTTCCGCTTTGCCGCCGACGCTGCGGTTTCATGGCGCGCTGCCGCATCCCTGGCTGCAGGTGAGCCTGCCGGCGCTGGTCTGCGCGGTGCAGCGGGGTGACCGGCGGCATCGCGGGATATGGCGCATCTATCTGGGGCGGGCGCCGGTCAACGGCGTGTGGCCGAAGGCGGGTGCGGCCGAGGGGCTGGAAGCCGGCGAGGGCGTGAAGCTGGGGCTGGGCGATATTCGCGGCGGGGCGGTGCGGCTGGCGGAAGCCTGTGCCGATCTGCGCATCGGCGAGGGTGTCGAGACCAGTGTTTCGGCGCTGGATTTCGGATACCCGGCCTGGGCGGCGCTGTCGACATCCGGGATGAAGAGCATCGATCTGCCGCAGATCGTCACCAGGCCGGTGCTGCTGGTCGATTACGACCACGCCAAGCTGATGCTGCAGCGGGTGGACAGGCGCGACCGCGCCGTCTGGCGGCGCTTCGGCGTCGAGGCGGCGATGGAAGCGGCCACGCGGCTGTACCGGCAGGGAAGGCGGCCGGCGCTGTGGATGCCGGAGCAGGAAGGGCAGGATCTGAACGATATGCTGCAGGCGCTGCGCGCCGGGCAGGGGGTGGCGGCATGACGGATTCACCCCTCCCCGGCACCCCGGATGAGGCGCTGCCGGATATTCTGGCCGATGCCGCGCCGTTTGAAGCGCATGAGATCTACACGATCTATCAGCGCCAGGAAGAGCCGGATGCGGCGGAGCTGGATCTGGCGCGGCAGCTGCGCAATGACATCGGCAATGCCGGGCGGCTGCGCAAGCGCTTCGGCTGGCGGCTGCTGATGGTGAAGGATATCGGCTGGCATGTCTGGACCGGGCAGCGCTGGGACGGCGTGCGCGGCGAGATAGAGGCGCAGCGCCTGGCGCATCGCACGGCGCGGGCGATCTTCGCCGAGGCCAGGGCGCTGGCCTGTGAAGGGCCGCAGCCGGTGATGGAAATCGACAAGAAAACCGGCGAGATCATCGCGCGGGAGGAGACGCCTGCGGAATTTACCGCGCGGGTCGATTCGCACCGGAAATGGGCGACCACTTCCGGGAACTCACCGAAGCTGAAGGCCATGCTGGAACAATCCGCGCCGGATTGCACGGTGAAGGTGGAAGAGCTGGATGCCGACCCCTGGGTGCTGAATCTGCCCAATGGGGTGCTGGATCTGCGGAATTTGCCGAAAGGGGCGGATGCGGGCGGGGGCGATGAGCCCGGTTCGGGCGGGCTGATGAATCATGATCCGCTGCGGCTGATCAGCAAGATTGCCGGAGCGGCGTATGACCCGGATGCCGGGTGTCCGATCTTCGATGCCTTTCTGGCGCGCATTCTGCCGGATGCCAGCGTGCGGCTGTTCCTGCAGCGCTGGTTCGGTTATTCGCTGAGCGGATCGACTGCGGAGCAGTGCCTGGTGTTTCTGTATGGCACCGGGTCGAACGGTAAATCCACGCTGGTCGAGGTGATCATGCGGGTGCTGGGCGATTACGCCATGACGCTGAATTTCAGCTCCCTCTATCACGATGACCGGAAGCGGGGCAGCGATGCGACGCCGGACATCGCCCAGCTGCCTGGTGCGCGCATGGTGCTGGCCAGCGAGCCGGAGGCCGGGGTGCGGTTTTCCGAGGCGCTGATCAAGACATTGACCGGCGATGCGCGGATCAAGGCGCGGAATTTGAATCTGGGGTTCTTCGACTTCGCGCCGGAATTCAAGCTGACGCTGGCGGGTAATCACAAGCCCTCCGTGCGCGGGCAGGATGAGGGCATCTGGCGGCGGGTCAATCTGGTGCCCTTCGATGTGCAGGTGCCGAAGGCGGAACGCGACAAGCGGTTGCCGGAGAAGCTGAAGGCCGAATATCCGGGCATCCTGAACTGGCTGCTGGATGGCTTACGCATGTATCTGGAAGACGGGCTGCAGCCGCCGGAAGCGGTGGCCGCCGCCACCGAGAAATACCGCAGCGAGA
>DITZ01000027.1 GCA_002422985.1 Sphingomonadales bacterium UBA6171 | reverse complement strand
GCATCGGCGCGGTGCAGCCTTCCAGATAGCTCACATAGCTGCCCTCGTCGGCGATGATGAGCGTGCGTTCGAACTGGCCGGTATTCTCCGCATTGATGCGGAAATAGGTGCTCAATTCCATCGGGCAGCGCACGCCCTTCGGCACATAAACGAACGTGCCATCGGAAAAGACCGCCGCATTCAAACAGGCGAAATAATTGTCCCGCACCGGCACCACCGTGCCCAGATGCCTGCGCACCATCTCCGGATATTGCTTCAGCGCTTCAGAGATGGAGAGGAAGATGACGCCCGCGCGCGACAATTCCTCGCGGAAGGTGGTCGCCACGCTCACGCTGTCAAACACGGCGTCCACCGCGACCTTGCGCGCGCCCTCCACCCCGGCGAGCACCTTCTGCTCCTCGATCGGGATGCCGAGCTTTTCATAGGTGCGGCGGATTTCCGGATCCAGCTCATCCAGGCTCGCCAGCGTCGGCTTCGCCTTGGGCGCCGCATAATAATAGGCGTCCTGATAGTCGATCGGCGGGATGTTCAGCTTCGCCCATTCCGGCGACGGCAGCGTCTGCCACAGGCGGAAGGCTTTCAGCCGCCACTCCAGCATCCATGCCGGCTCGCCCTTCCTGGCGGAAATGAAGCGCACCGTGTCTTCGTTCAGCCCCTTGGGTGCCATTTCCTGCTCGATATCGGTGGAAAAGCCCCATTTGTAGGTGGAAAGCTCGTCAACCGCGGCTGCGGCTTGCGGGTTGCGGGATTCGCCGGGATTGCGGGACTGGGTGGTGAGATCGGCGGTCATGCGGGCATCAACTCGGAACGAACAGGAAGGGGCGGGGCAAGATCGGCCAGCGAAACGCCGGACAAAGCGGTGCGGACGGCGATATTCACCGGCTCCCAATGCGGCTTGACGCTGCAATGGTCGTGCAGCGAGCAATCCGCGCCGCCGGGCGCGCAATGAGTGAGCCCGATCGGTCCGTCAATCGCCTCGATGATGTCGGCCAGCGTTATCGCCCCGGCGCTGCGCGCCAGCGAGAAGCCGCCGGCAACTCCGCGATGCGACAAAAGCAGGCCCGAACGGGCCAGCACGCCGGTCAGCTTGGCCACCGTGGGCAGGGGAATGAGGGTTTCCGCCGCGATGTCCCCGGCAGACGTGCGCCGGCCTTCGGCTGCATGGCGGGCCGCCGTGGTCATCACCACAACGCCATAATCCGCGAGGTTCGACAGTCTCAGCACGCGCGACTCCGGGGATGGTCGTTAAAGGTGGCCCCTAAACAGGACCGGCTAAGTCCTATTTAGCCCCACGCGCCCGAAGGTCAAGCCCGGCGGGGCTTGTGGCGGCCCCCAATCCTCGCCAGAAGGCGGGGATGAGCGCGCATCAGCATCCCGGCCACAGCCACAGCCACGGCCATGTGCATGGCGGCTTGCATGGCGGCGCGCATCCGCACCTTCAGCCGGATCATCATCGGCATGGCGACACCGGCGGCTGGCGCTATGGGCTGGCCATCATCCTCAATTTCGCGATTGTCGCGGTGCAGGCGATTATCGGCTTCCGCATCGGCTCCAGCGCGCTGATGGCAGATGCCGGGCACAATGCGTCCGATGTCGCCGGGCTGCTGCTGGCGGGCGGTGCGGCCTGGCTGATGACAAGACAGGGTCCGGATCAGCGCACCTATGGCTATGGCAAGGCCGGCGTCATCGCCGCCATTCTCAATTCGCTGCTGCTGGTGTTCGCCTGCGGCATGCTGGTGCTGGATGCGGTGACGCGCCTCATAAACCCGCCAGTCAGCCCGCCGCCGGGCACTTTGGTGATGGCGATTGCCGCGGCTGCGGTCGTCGTCAACATGCTCTCCGGCGGGCTGCTCACCCATGGCCACCCCGATGATGTGAACCGCCGCGCCGCCGTCATCCATTTGTTCGCCGACGCCGCGGTTTCCGGCGCCGTGGTGCTGGCCGGCGCGCTCATCATGCTCACGGGCGCGCGCTGGATCGATCCGGTCGCCAGCCTGCTGATCGTCGCCGTCATCGTCGCCACCAGCTGGCGCGTGCTGGTGCAGGCGCTCAACATGGCGATGGACGCGGCACCAGCCGGCATCAGTGTCGTCGCCGTCCGGCAATGGCTCGGCACCATGCCGGGGGTACAGGCGGTGCATGATCTGCACATCTGGCCGATGAGCGCCACCGAAACCGCGCTCACCGTGCATCTGGTGGTGCCAAAAGGCGGCTCCGACGGCCTGCTCTCCCGCGTGAACACCGGCCTCAGCCGCCAGTTCGGCATCGTCCACGCCACCATCCAGATCGAGCAGACCGACATCGACACCTGCACCGGCCTGCATGGTTAGACAGCGATGGCGCAGCTCTATTTCTATTATGGCGCGATGAATGCGGGGAAATCCACCACGCTGTTGCAGGCCAGCTTCAACTATCGCGAACGCGGCATGACGACGATGCTGTGGACCGCCGCGCATGATGATCGCGCCGGGCAGGGCCGCATCGGTTCGCGCATCGGCCTGTCCGCCGACGCCCATGTCTTTGCCCCCGAAACCGACCTGTTCGCCGCCATCAGCGCCGCCCCGCGCCCCGACTGCATCCTGCTGGACGAGGCCCAGTTCCTCAGCGCGCAACAGGTGGATCAGCTTGCCCATGTGGTGGACGTGCTGGACATCCCGACGCTGGCTTACGGCCTGCGCACCGATTTCATGGGCCAGCCGTTCGCCGGCTCCGCGCGGCTGCTGGCGATTGCCGACAAGCTCATAGAGCTGAAGGCCGTCTGCCATTGCGGGCGCAAAGCCACCATGAACCAGCGCATCGACGCCGAGGGCCGGCCCGTCAGCAGCGGCGCGCAGACGGAGATCGGCGGCAATGAACGCTATGTCGCTTTATGCCGCCGGCACTGGTCGCAGGGTCAAACCCGGTCGAAGCTGGAATAGCCGCGCCCGAAATCATTGGGCCAGACAAAATTGGTGAAGCTCATGCCGATGGTGGGCGTCAGCCCCTCCACATGATGCCACCAGCCGACCGGCAGAAACAATATCTCGCCCGGCGCAATATCCACCTGCCACAGCCGGGGGCGCTCATCCTGCGGCACCGATGCAAGCGCCGCATCCGCAGCAAAGCGGCTGAAACAGTGGCGGTGATTCTGCATCCGCTGCGTCTCGTGCGGTGCCACCAGCGTCACGCGCTTTGTGCCGGAACAGGTCATCAGCAGATTCTGCGTCAGATCATGGTGCCAGGGCGTGATGCTGCCCTGCGGCCCCATCCAGAAAAACCCGTCTCCCATAGGCGACGGCCCCAGATAACCCGGCAGCGGGCCGATATCGGCCCACAGTTGCGCCAGCGCCTGCCGGTTCACACCGCTGTTGTTGGCGGTGACATACAGGCTGTTGCCGGTCTCCGGCCGCTGCATCGCCGCCAGCACGGCGCGCCAGCGCATCCGCCGTTTGTGCGCGATGCTGTTCAGCTCGAAATCCGGGTCCGCCTCCCGGTCCCCCTGCACCTCGATCTCCGGGTCGCCGGGGATGCGCGCCGCCAGCCTGTCAAAGCTCCAGCCCATCGCCGGCCAGTCGTCCACCAGCCCGGTCAGCACCACGGGCCGCAACGGCCTGTAATGTTCCGCATAAAATATATCCGCCGCCAGCCGGTGCCGCCGGGGAATCGCTTCCTCCCCGTCACGCTCCAGCCGGGCGCGACATTCCAGCAGCCAGTCCCGCTTGGAAACCCGCGCCCGCAGCCGCGCCGCCGCCCGCACATAGGGATGGTCGGCCGCCGCCTGCACCAGCCGCAGCGCCTCGGCCGCGGCCAGACCATGTGTGCGCACCATGTCCCCCACCAGCCTGTCCGCCGCCTCGCCATCCATCAGCCGTGCGGCAATTTCCTCGTGCACGGCGTCATTCACCGCCAGGGCCGGCCGGCTGATGCCCAGCGCCCGCAGCGGATCATCGGCCCGGAATGTCTTGCGCGCGTCCAGCATGGCCCCGAATTGCGCGCCATTCATGACAAAATGATGACAAACAGCATCGCCCGATGAGCAAGATCATCGCGTTCGGCCAGACGGCCGGCGCGGTCGCGCCTGCGGCGTTCCAGCAGGCGGCGGGGGCGATGGGTTTCCGTCACCGCTCTGTTACAAAGCCGCCGCCGCGCCAAAGCCGTCAATCGAGCGGAACAGCTTCGTCAGCGCCGCCCGCTCCGCCGCCTCAATATCCGGCCGCCAGATTTCGAACAGCAATATGGTGCGCGGGCTGCCGCCCCGGTTCCAGGCCTCATGCTCGATGCTGTCATCAAAAATCAGGCTCTCGCCTTCCTCCCAGCCGCGTGTCTCATGCCCCACCCGCAGGCCGCAATCGGGTGCCGTTATCAGCGGCACATGGCAGATCAGCCGCGTGTTCAGCAGGCCATGATGCGGCGCGATATGCGTGCCCGGTGCCAGACGCGACCATAAGGCATTGGGCGACCGCCCGCCGATCATCGGCATCGGTGCCCGCGCCAGCGCCGCCAGCGTCGCGGGCGCATCGCGCACCACCGCGCCCTGCCGCCAGAGCCAGCCGGCAGACCAGCGCGGATCGTCGCGCAGCGGATTATTGGGGGCCGGGCTGTCCTTCGGCGTCTCCACATAGGGGGAGAAAGCCGCGTCGCCCGCCGCCAGCAGCTCATCGCGCATCGCCGGAATCGCCGCCTCCACATCCGCGAGCCAGGGGAAATCACCCCGCTCGAAAAAGCAGCGCGGGGCCAGGCCGGGAAAGTGAAACTGGCTTGGCCGCTGCGGATAAATCTCCGTCCGCCCGGCCAGCAGATCAATCGCCTGGGCGATGCGCGGCAGCCGCGCCGCATCGCCCAGCGCCGCGGCCAGATGTGTCGCAAAGCGCCCGCTCGCCCCCTGCACATAGGCCGCCGCTTTCTCCATCAGCGGCCGCGCGGCGGGCGGCGGCGGCGTCACGGCCGCCTGATTCAGCGCCGTGCGGAACCACAGGCTCGCCGTCCGCTCGTCGCCATCGGCCGCCTTGCGTTCCCCCATGGCGATCAGCGCCGCCATGTTGCGCGGCTCGGCCTTCAGCACCGCCATCAGCGCGGCTTCCTCGCCCGCCGCGTCTCCGGCAAGCGCGCACACCTGCGCCCGCAGCATCGGCGGCGCGTCCGGCACCGCCTGCAACCGGCTGACAGCCGCCGTCGCATCCCGCCGCCGCAGCGCTTCCACCACCGCGGCCAGATGCGGATCGCTGGCCATGATCAGCGCTGATTCGCCGCAACCGACAAGCTGTCGCAGGCGTTGCCATCCCCGGCGCGCAAGCCGGTCGTCCGCCAGCCGATGCCGCCCGCGCCCTGCCGGTTCCCGATACTGCTCATCATCACCCCCACGTCACCCTGTATCCCGCCCATACATGGCCCCGCCGCGCGGGCAAAGCGCGTTGCAGGCTTGGCAGACATGGGCGCGCCGGGGCATTGAGCAGGCACAAGGAGTTTCCCCATGCGCGCCATCATCATCGCCGTCCTCGCCGCCACCGCCACCGCCACCGCCACCATGGCGCAACCCGGCGCCGCTCCGCCCGTCGTTTCGTGGGAGGTGCCGGCCGAGCCGGGCATCGTCGCCAGGCCATGGGCCGCCGGCCTCGAAAATCCCTGGAGCATCGCCTTCCTGCCCGATGGCCGCGCGCTCGTCACCGAACGGCCCGGCCGGCTGCGCATCATCAGCCGCGATGGCCGCGTCGGCCCGCCGGTCGCCGGCGTGCCCAAGGTGCTGGTGGCCGGGCAGGGCGGCCTGCTGGACGTGGCGCTGCACCCGGATTTCGCCCGCAACGGCCTCGTCTATCTCACCCATGCGGTCGGCACCCCCACCGCCAACATGACGGCGCTGAGCCGCGGCAGGCTCAGCGGCAATATGCTGACCGACGTGAAGGAATTGTTCCGCAACCCCACGCCCAAAAATGGCGGTGCACATTTCGGCTCGCGCCTTTTGTGGCTGCCGGATGGCACGCTGCTGATGTCGGTGGGCGATGGCGGCAACCCGCCCTTCCGGCTCGACGGCAAATTCATCCGCGAACAGGCGCAGAATGGAAAAACCTGTTTCGGCAAGGTGCTGCGGGTAACGGCCGATGGCCTGCCGGTGCGCAGCAATCCGGGCGTGCTGAACCCCAAGCTGGGCTGGGATAGCCGCGTCTGGAGCATCGGCCACCGCAATATTCAGGGCCTCACCCGCGACGCCGCCACCGGCACCATCTGGGCCACCGAACATGGCGCGCGCGGCGGAGACGAGCTGAACCGGCTGGCCGCCGGCGGCAATCATGGCTGGCCGATCGTCACCTACAGCATCGAATATAGCGGCAAGCCCATCACCAGCGAACGCAGCCGCCCCGGTTTTCGCGATCCCGTCTCCGTCTGGGTCCCCTCCATCGCGCCGTCCGGCCTGCTGGTCTATCGCGGCAAGGCTCTGCCGGCGCTGAACGGCGTCATCCTCGCCGGCGGGCTGGCATCGGGCGACATCCGCTTCATCCGGCTGCGCGCCGACGGCCGCCCGGCAACAGAAACCCGCCTCCCCATCGAAGCCCGCGTCCGCGACATCCGCATGTCACCGGAAGGCATCGTCCATGTGCTGACCGATGAACCGGAAGGCCGGATCCTGCGTCTGGCGGCGGAGTGAGGAGACCAGCGGAAGGCCTGCACCATCAAAACGCCAGCCAATACATCAGTGCGATATTCCCGATCAGCAGCAGCATGGCTGTCGGGGCCTGCACCTTCACCACCGCCAGCCGGTCTTTCAGTTCCAGCAGGGCGGCGGGCACGATGTTGAAATTGGCGGCCATCGGCGTCATCAGCGTGCCGCAGAAACCCGCAAGCATGCCGATCGCGGCCACCACCGCCGGATTGCCGCCATGCGCGTGGATCACCAGGGGAAGGCCGATCGCCGCAGTCATCACCGGGAAAGCCGCAAACGCATTGCCCAGCGCCATGGTGAGCAGCGCCATGCCGACGCAATAGGCGGCGGTGGCAGCAAAGGGGCTGCCAAGCGGCAGCACGGCCGACAGGATTTCCCCCACCGCCTGCCCAAAGCCAACCGCGGTGAAGGTCGCGCCCAGCGCCGCCAGCAGTTGCGGCAGCACCGCCGCCCAGCCCACCTGATCCATGATGCGCCGGCCTTCCTGCAACGGCGTCAGGGGCGCGGGCCGCAGCCAGGCCATGCCGATGCCCAGCGCCACCAGCACCCCAAAGCCCAGCGAGATCAGCGTCACCTGCTTCGCCTCCAGCAGCGGCTGACCGGCGATGATCAGTTGCTTGCCCAGCAGCGTGCCGGCCAGCGCAAAGGCCGGAATCACCAGCGCGGGGATGAACAGCCGGTTCCCCAGCCGCGCCGCGAGTGCCGTGCGCTCCGCCTCGCTGGTGGTGGCAGGCCGGCCGCGCCCCGGCAGGTTCAGCCCGCCCACCAGGGCGAGTGCCACCACCAGCAGCCCGTTGCCGAAATCACCCAGCCGGTCGCCGACCACAAAGCTGGTGCCCAGCAGCCCCCAGAACAGCGCGTTGCCCATGCGCTTCGGGTTCAGCCGGTCCGCCGCGCTCAGCAGCGCAAAGGCCCAAAACATCAGCCCGGCCACCATATAGAGCGCCTTCAGCGTGATCATCGCTTCAGCTTCCGGTCCAGCCACAACAGCCGCGCGCCGTGGATGACAAAGGCCAGAATGGCGGTCGGGATGGCCCGGACAGACAGTGCAATCGGCTCCAGCGCAATGCCATTGTCCGCCAGAAAGGCGCGGATCAGCAGGATGGAGGCGATGGCGAGGAAAATGTCCTCGCCGAAAAACAGCCCGATATTGTCGGCGGCCGCTGCATGGGCGCGGATGGTTTCGCGGATGGCCGGGTCATCGCTGCCGCTGGCGGCTTCGGCCATGGGGGCCAGAATCGGCCGCACGGTCTGCGCCTGCCCGGCAATGGAGACGAGGCCAAGTGCCGCCGAAAGCTGGCGAAAGGCCAGATAGGCCAGCAGCAGCCGCCCCGTGGTCGCGCCCTGCATGCGCCCGATGATGGCCGCGGCGCGCTCCTTCAGCCCATGCCGCTCCAGCAGACCGATCACCGGCAAAACGATCCAGGGCAGCGACACAAAGCGGCTGTCGTTAAACGCCCGTCCCAGCGTTTCGATCGTGGTGCGGGCACCCAGCCCGCCCACCAGCCCGGTGGCCAGAATCGCCAGCAGCACAAAGAACAGCGCATTTGGCAGACGCCTCATGGCGCGCCATAGCCGCCGCCGCCGGGCGTCTCGATCTCAAAACAATCGCCCGCCGCCATCTGCGCGCGCGCGGTGGCCGGCAGTGGTTCCACACGGCCATCCGCGCGGATGATGCGGTTCGCGCCCGGCTGGCCATCCCCGCCGCCCGCCAGCCCGAATGGCACAGTGATGCGGCGGTTGGACAGAATGGCCGCCGTCATCGGCTCCAGAAAGCGGATGCGCCGCACCGTGCCATCGCCGCCGGCAAAGCGCCCGGCCCCGCCGGATCCGGCGCGGATGCGGAAGGATTCCACCCGCACCGGAAAGCGCGATTCCAGAATCTCCGGGTCCGTCAGCCGGCTGTTGGTCATATGCGTCTGCACGGCCGACGTGCCGGGATGATCCGGCCCGGCCCCGGAACCCCCTGCAATCGTTTCATAATATTGATGCTGCGCGTTGCCGAAGGTGAAATTGTTCATCGTCCCCTGCGCCGCCGCCATGGCCCCCAATGCGCCGAACAGCGCGTCCGTCACCGCCTGGCTCGTCTCCACATTGCCCGCCACCACGGCCGCCGGCGGCGCGGCGCACAGCATGGAGCCTTCCGGCACGATCAGCGTCACCGGCGCCAGCGCACCATCGTTTAACGGTATCGGCGCATCCACCAGACAGCGCAGCACATAAAGCAGCGCCGCGCGGGCAACAGAGGCCGGCGCGTTGAAATTATTGGGCCGCATCGCACTGGTGCCGGTGAAATCCACCGTCAGCCGCCGCGCCGCCGCATCCACCCGCACCGCCACCCGGATCACCGCGCCATCATCCATCGGCACGCTGAATTCGCCGTCACGCAACGCCGGAATCAGCCGCGCGACCGTCTCCGCCGCATTATCCTGCACATGGCGCATATAGGCGAGCAGCACATCGGTGCCATAGCGCCCGGCCGCTGCTGCCAGCGCATCCGCCCCGCGCTGGCAGGCGGCAATCTGCGCCTTCAGATCCCCCAGATTCTGCGCGATGTTGCGCGCCGGCCATGGCCCCGCCGCCAGCCGCGCGGCTATGTCCGCCTCCAGCAACCGGCCCCGATCCACCAGCAGCACGGCATCCAGCAGCACGCCTTCCTCGTCGATGCACAGGCTGTCCGGCGGCATCGATCCGGGCGTGATGCCGCCCACATCCGCATGATGCCCGCGCGCCGCCACAAAAAAATCCGGCGCGCCGCCGGTGCCAAAGTTGGCCGCCGCGCCGCCGCTGCCCGGAAAACAGGGCTTGATCACCGTGATGTCGGGCAGATGCGTGCCGCCGTTCCAGGGCGCGTTCAGCACAAACACATCGCCTGGCCAGATGCCGCGCCCGTCCTGGCTGCGCGCCGCCAGCACGGCGCGAATGCTGGCGCCCATCGATCCCAGATGCACCGGAATATGCGGCGCATTGGCCACCAGATTCCCCGCGCCATCAAAAAGCGCACAGGAAAAATCCAGCCTTTCCTTCATATTGACGCTCAACGCACTGGTCTGCAACGCCACGCCCATCTCGGTCGCCACGCCCATGAACAGCGCGTTGAACAGCTCCAGCCGAATGGGATCAACATAAGTGCCGGCGGCCGGTGCCTGCAACCGCGGCTGCACCCGCCGCACGATCAGCGTGCCGTCCGCGGCCACCACCGCCCGCCAGCCGGGTGCCACCACCGTGGTGGCCGACGGGTCAGAGATAATCGCCGGCCCGTCCACCGTCGCGCACGCCGGCAGGTTCGCGCGCAAAAACAGCGGCGTCGCCACATCCGCCCCGTCAAAGCGCGCGGTCGCCACCCGTTGCGGCTGGCCGTCACCGCCTGCGGGCGCGCTGCTGATCGGCCCGCCGCCCGCGCCCAGCGGCTGCGCCACCGCTTCGGCAGACAGCATGTCCAGCACCAGCCCCGCCCCTACCGGCTGAAAACCAAAGCGCGCCCGATGCGCCGCCTCGAAATCGCGCCGCATCGCCGCCACATCCGCAAAGGTCACCGGCAGCGCCGTGTCCGATCCGGCATAGCGCACATGCGCCGTCATCCGCACCACCGGCTCGCCCATCGGCAGCCCCTGCGCCAGCAGCGCGGCGCGCGCCGCCTGCTCCAGCGCGCCAGCCTCCACGGCCGCCCGCGCCGCCAGCCCCGCATCAAACGGCAGCCCCAGCGTCAGCTCGCGCGCCGCCACCAGATCCGCCAGCCCAATCCCCAGCGCCGACAGCAGCCCCGCCATCGGGTGCACCAGCATCACATCGATGCCCAGCGCATCGGCCAGCGCGCAGCCATGCTGCCCGCCCGCGCCCCCAAAGGCCACCAGCGCATGCGTCGCCGGATCATGGCCGCGCGCGATGGAAATATGCCGGATCGCCGCTGCCATATGCGCGTTGGCAATCGCCACCAGCCCTTCGGCCAGCGCCATCTCGTCGGGCCGTATGCCGGTTGCTGCCGCCACCCTGTCTGCCAGTTGCGCCAGTGCCGCCATGGATGCCGCCCGGTCAATCGGCGCATCGCCCCCCGGCCCGAACAGATGCGGAAAATGCGCCGGCACCACCCGCCCCAGCGCCACATTGCAATCCGTCACCGTCAGCGGCCCGCCATGGCGATAACAGGCCGGCCCCGGCACCGCGCCGGCCGAACGCGGCCCCACCTGCAACCGCCCGTCGGCAAAAAAGCAGATGGAGCCGCCGCCCGCCGCCACCGTATGAATATCCAGCATCGGTGCCCGCAGCCGCACGCCCGCCACCGTCGTTTCAAAGCGGCGCTCCGGCACGCCGGCATAATGCGACACATCGGTGGAGGTGCCGCCCATGTCAAAGCCGATCAGCGCATCGAAACCCAGCGTTTCGGCCGTGCGCGCCATGCCGATGATGCCGCCCGCCGGGCCGGACAAAATCGCATCCTTGCCCCGAAACGCCGCCGCCCCCGCCAGCCCGCCATTGGATTGCATGAACATCAGCCGCGTGCCCGCCGGCAGGGCCCGCGCCACCGCCTGCACATAATCGCCCAGCACCGGCGACAGATAGGCATCCGCCACCGCCGTATCGCCGCGCGGCACGAATTTCACCAGCGGCGACACATCATGGCTGGCCGAAACCTGGGTGAAACCCGCCGCGCGCGCCAGCGCCGCCAGCCGCTGCTCATGCGCCGGAAACGCCCAGCCATGCATCAGGCAGATGGCGACACTGCGATAGCCTTCCGCAAAGCCCGCCGCCAGCACGGCCTGCGCGCCGGCCTCGTCCAGCGGCACCAGCAGCGCGCCGTCCACCGCCACCCGTTCATCCACCTCCGCCACCCGCCCCGCCAGTTGATCCGGCAGCAGGATATGGCGCGCAAATATCTGCGGCCGCGCCTGGTGGCCGATGCGCAGCGCGTCGGCAAAGCCGCGCGTCACCAGCAACAGCGTGCGCGCACCGCGCCGCTCCAGCAGCGCATTGGTGGCCACCGTGGTGCCCATTTTCACCAGCATGTCCGCCGCCCGGCCACGATGCAGTCGGCGAATGCCGGCGATTGCCGCATCCTCCGCCCGCGCCGGGTCATGGCTCAGCAGCTTCATCGTCTCCACCGCACCATCGGCATGGCGCGCGATGATGTCCGTGAAGGTGCCGCCCCGGTCTATCCAATACTCACTTGGCCAATACTCACCTGGCCAATCTTCAACCGGCCTGTCTTCACTCGGCCAATCTTCGCTATGCCCCCCGCCCACCTCAGTTGCGCGTCAGCCGCAGCGCCTGAATCTGCCGCGTCGGCGCCAGCAGCAGTTGCCCGGAAATCCGCCCATGGGTGCAGCGCCACAGGAACCGCCCCGAAAGCGCCCCCTCCGGCCGGATCGGGCTGGCCGTGTCGCACAGGCCATTATCCGCCTTCAACTGCGCCAGTTGCGCCGCCCAGCGCGGGGCGGACTGGTCCATCAACATGTTCATGGCCAGCATGTCCGGCACGGCATCGATGCGCCCGCTGGCCCAGATCTGCTGCGCCGCCGCATAGCCCGCCGCCAGCGCATCAGACATCGGCACGGCGTCCGCCACGATCCGCCCGTCCCGCTGCAACAGCCCCGCCACATCCCAAACGGGGGCCACTGGCGCCGCATAGGTGCGGTTGGAAAAGGCAAATATCCCCACCCCCGCATCCGGCAGCAGCAGCATATGGCTGCCATAGCCCGGGTAGCCGCCCGAATGGAACAACACCCGCCCCAGCAGGCAATCCCGCCCGGAAACCAGCCCCGCCGCATAGATCACCATCATACGGCAGCCGGGCGCATCCACGCCCGGCCGTGGCCGCTCATGCGGCTGCCCGCCGCCATTCCCCATAGCGCGCAGCAGCGCGGCCTTGTCTTTTGCGCGCAGGCGCGCGCCAGTGTCTTTTGCGCGCAGGCGCGCACCCGGTTCCGTCATCGCCGGCCAGCCGCCCAGCAGATGCGCCATCCACTTCGCATAATCATTGGCCGTGGTAACCACGCCCCCCATCGCGCCAAAGGCCCCGTCGCGCATCACCGGCTCCGGCACCCATGTCTGCCCCTCCCACCGATAGCCCTTCGCCAGCCGCGCCGCCGGCACATCGCGCACTTCATAGGTGGTGGAAACCATGCCCAGCGGCACAAAAACCTGTTCGCGCACAAAGGCCTGATAGGGTTTGCCGCTGACATTCCCCACGATGCGCCCCAGCGTCGCATAGCCGAAGTTGGAATATTCATAGGCCAGGCCCGGGGCCCGGTGAAACGGCACCCCCGCCTTCAGCATCGCGGTAAATTCCGCTTCCGTCAGCACCTGCTGCCGATCCCCCCAGGGGTCATCCGTCACAAATCCCGCCATATGGTGCAGCAGTTGCGCCACCGTCACATCCGGCGCCCAGCCCGCCAGCTCCGGCACATGCACCGCCGCCTTGTCGTCCAGCCGCAGCCTGCCCGCATCCGCCAGCGTCAATATCCCATAAGCCGTAAACGCCTTGGACATAGAGGCGATGCGAAAGGCGGTATCGGCGTTCGCCGGCGTCGCGCTTTCCACATCCTGCACACCCTCGCACCCGGATTGCACCAGCCCGGCGCGCGTTACCACGCCCCAGCACAGCCCCGGCGCGCGCTGATCGCGCATCCAGTCTGCAAAAATGGCGCTGATCTGCCTGTCATTCTGCGCCTTGTCATTCTGCGCCGGCGCGGGTGTGGAAAAGCCGATCGCCAGCAGCATCAGCGCGGCAAAGGTCATACGGGCGGAAGCGAAAGCCAGATCTGTCATGGGGCGGAATAAAGCATGTTCCGGCCGCCAGCGAAACCATTGTGTGCCGGCCGTGGAACAGGCCCGCAAAGTCGCCGTCCCCATCGCCGAACGCTGCGGGCGCAGGAGGCGCAAACACAAAAAAGCCGCCTGCCCAAAGGGCAAGCGGCATTTTGAAAGGTTGGTTGCGGGAGCAGGATTTGAACCTGCGACCTTCAGGTTATGAGCCTGANNGGGCTGCTCCATCCCGCGACAACCGGCTCTCATGGCTCCGGCCATGGGAATCTCGTTCAGACAGGTCCCAAACGCGAAAAGCCAAGCGGGCAGAACGCGCGCCGGCATTTGGGGCCAGATAATGTCTGACATTGTGAATGGGTTTTTCTGTCCCCCGTCCTGAATTCCGGGCCTGAAATCAGGGCCTGAATTCAGGGGCGGGCTATTCCAGCACGGCCTTCTAAGCCTGGCGGCGTCCTACTCTTCC
>DITZ01000083.1:270-2967 GCA_002422985.1 Sphingomonadales bacterium UBA6171 | reverse complement strand
TCGCGCATTTCCTGATCATCCTGCCCATCATCTCGGCCATCGAAAAGCCGCTGCCGCTGCCCAACAGCATCGCGGAATCGGTGCTGGCCAAGGTGAAGACCAAGGGCGGTGCAGCTGAGGCCGGCATTGCCGGCGCACAGCCGCAACCGGCCGAATAAGGAACGACCAATGGTACGTCTTACTGCCATGGCGGCTGGTGCCGTCCTCCTGCTGGTGCTGCTTATCGCCTTTATCGCCCCGCGCGACGAGGTGGTGCCGGATCCGGTGAAGGCCATTCACCTGTATCCGCGCGAAGTGCATTTCGCGCATGACGGCCCGCTGGGGCTGGGCGTGTTCGGCACGTTCGACCGGGCGCAGCTGCAACGCGGCTATCAGGTGTACAAGGAGGNNGTCTGCTCGGCCTGCCACGGCCTGAGGCTGGTGGCCTTCCGCAACCTGCACGACATCGGCTTTTCCGAGGCCGAAGTGAAGGCGCTGGCGAAAGCCTCTGAAGTGCCCTCCATCAACCCGCAGACGGGCGAGGCCTCCACCCGCCCTGCCCTGCCCGCGGATCATTTCCCCGACCCCTTCCCGAACGAGGTGGCGGCGCGGGCGGCAAATAATAATGCGCTGCCGCCCGATCTCAGCCTGATCGTGAAGGCGCGGCCGGATGGGCAGAATTATGTCTATTCGCTGCTGACAGGCTATGGGAAGCCGGTGCCGGCCGGGCATGACGTGCCGCAGGGGCTGCATTTCAACCCCTATTTCAGTTCGGTGAACATCGCGATGGCAAAGCCGCTTAACGATGGCCANNAAGGATGTGGCCACCTTCCTGCGCTGGACGGCGGAGCCGGAACTGGAGCGGCGGCGGCAGATTGGCGTTGCGACTTTGATCTTCCTGTCGATCCTGTCCGTGTTGTCATTTTTGACCTATCGGCGGGTTTGGGCCGGGGTTCAGCATTAGAAATTATGGCTGTTCGCGCCCCGGCGCGGATAGCGGCATCACCGGATCGGCATCATGGAGATGAATGGGCGGCGGGGCTTATCCCCGCCGCCTTTTTTTCGGTGCTGGAAGCGGCGCTGCTGACCCCGTCCCCGGCTGCTGCCCCGGAAGCGCAGCCAGCACGCAGCGTGAACGGGAGGGGGCAATGCTGCTTTTTCTTTGTGCTTTTTCGGGCGCTGCTTAGGATGGCGGCATGAAGCTGGGAATCATCGGGGGTAGCGGGCTTTATGCCATGACGGCGCTGGAAGGCGCGCGGGTGCGGGCGCAGGAGACGCCCTGGGGCTGGCCTTCGGATGCGCTGGTGGAAGGAGAGATTGGCGGGTTGCCGGTGGTGTTTCTGCCGCGCCATGGACGGGGGCACCGGATTGCGCCTTCGGCCATCAACTATCGCGCCAATGTGGCGGCGCTGAAGATTGCGGGCTGTGCGGCGGTGGTTTCGCTGGCGGCATGCGGGAGTTTTCGCGATGAACTGCCGCCGGGCAGCCTGTGTCTGCCGGACCAGATTGTAGACCGCACCCATGGCCGGGCGAACAGTTTCTTTGGCAGCGGGCTGATTGCACATGTGAGCCTGGCGGACCCGGTGGTGCCGGCGCTGGCGGCGCGGCTGGCGGCGGCCGCCGGCGCGGTGGAAGTGCCGCACCAGCTTGGCGGCACCTATCTGGCCATCGAAGGCCCGCATTTCGCCACGCGGGCGGAATCGCGGCTGGCGCGCGCGCAGGGGATGGATGTGGTGGGGATGACCGCCATGCCGGAAGCCGCGCTCTGCCGCGAGGCGGAGATGGCCTATGCCATTGCCGCCATGGTGACGGATTTCGACAGCTGGAAAGCGGAGGCCGTGACGACCGCCGCCGTGCTGGAGGTGATGGCGCGCAACACGGAAAAGGCGCAGGCGCTGGTGGCCGCGCTGTGTGCCGGGCTGGCCGCCGCGCCGCTGGAACCGGGCGACTGGGCCCGCGCGCTCGATTCGGCGATTGTGACGCCGCGCGCTGAATGGCCGCGCGACATGGCGGCGCATCTGCGGACCATCGTGCCACGGCTGTTTGACGGGGGTGTTGCGTGACGCTGGAGCAGATTGCGGCGCATGTGCGCGCGGTGCCGGATTTTCCGCAGCCGGGAATAATATTTCGTGATCTGACACCGCTGCTGGCGAACGGGCCGGCCTTTCAGGCGGTGACGGCGGCGCTGGCGGCGCGGGCGGGGGAATTTGATCTGATCGCCGGAGTGGAAGCGCGCGGTTTCCTGTTTGGCGCGGCGCTGGCGCAGGCGACCGGCAGCGGCATATTGATGATCCGCAAGCCGGGGAAGCTGCCGCATAGCGTGATCGGCCAGGATTATGTGCTGGAATATGGCAGTGACCGGCTGGAGATTCATGCCGATGCGGTGCCCGGCGGCGCGCGGGTGCTGCTGCTGGATGATGTGCTGGCGACCGGCGGCACGGCGGCGGCGGCCGCAGCGCTGCTGCGCAAGGCGGGCGCGGTGGTGACCAAGGCGCTGTTTGTGCTGGAGCTGCCGGCGCTGAACGGGGCGGCGAGGCTGCGGGCCGAGGCGGTGGAGCCGGAGTCTTTGCTTGCCTATTGAGCGCGGGCTGCCCGCCATCATGGGCATTTTGAACGTGACACCGGACAGTTTTTCGGATGGCGGCCGGCTGGTGGGGGCGGAAGCCGCGGTGGCCGCCGGCGTGCGGCTGTTTGCGGCCGGCGCGGCGATCATCGACG
>DITZ01000083.1:0-248 GCA_002422985.1 Sphingomonadales bacterium UBA6171 | reverse complement strand
TCGATCGATACGCGCAAGGCCGCCGTGATGCGGGCGGCGGCGGACGCGGGCGCGGCGATGCTGAATGATGTGTCGGCGCTGCATTTCGATGCGGACAGTCTGGGCGTGGCGGCGGGTTGTGATTCGCAGATTGTGCTGATGCATATGGTGGGAACGCCGGCCACGATGCAGGCGGCACCGGCCTATGCTGATGTGGTGGCGGAGGTGCTGGACTGGCTGGGGGCGCGGATTGCGGCCTGTGTGGCGGC
>DITZ01000054.1 GCA_002422985.1 Sphingomonadales bacterium UBA6171 | reverse complement strand
AGGTCCATGATGGTGTCGGAGCCCCAGCGGATGCCCCAGACCATTTTTTCGACCTCTTCCTCGATTGACGAGGACAGGGCCGAGTTGCCGATGTTGCCGTTGATCTTCACCAGGAAGTTGCCGCCGATGATCATCGGCTCGCTTTCCGGGTGGTTGATGTTGTTCGGGATGATGGCGCGGCCGCGGGCGACTTCGTCCCGCACGAACTCGGCGGTGATCTGGCTCGGGATGGCGGCGCCGAAGCTGTGGCCCGGATGCTGGCGCAGCAGGGCCTGGTCGCGCACCGCGTGCAGGCGCTGGTTCTCGCGGATGGCGATGAATTCCATTTCCGGCGTGATGATGCCGCGCCGGGCATAGGCCAGCTGGGTGACCGCGGCCCCCGCCTTCGCGCGCAGCGGGTGCATGTTGGGCGTGGGGAAGGGCACAAGCCGGGACTGGCCAAGACCCCGCTGAGCCGCTGCGCCGATAATTCCATTATCTTCGGGCTTTATCTGCCGGCCTTCATAGCGTTCCACATCATCGCGCGCTTCCACCCAGGCGTCGCGCAGGCGCGGCAGGCCGAGGTTGATGTCGATGCTGGCGGCCGGGTCGCTATAGGGACCGGACGTGTCATAGACCCGCACCGGCGGTTCGTTGGCGCTCGGCTCCAGCGCGATTTCGCGCAAGGGAACGGCGATTTCCGGGTGCAGCGTGCCGCGCACATGGATTTTGGTGGATGCGGGCAGCGGCCCGGTGGTGACGGCGGCCAGCTTTGATTCCATGTGCGACGGGATGTCGGCCATATATTCCTCCATAATGCGGACAGGAAAATCGGCCGATGCTGCCAACCCTCCCTCCGCCGGTGCTAACCGGTTCAGGTTCGACGGGTCGCGGGCTGCTGCCCACCTCTCAGCCGTGCATGAACGGCCCCCCGGGGATGAGGCATAGTGGCGACTGGTGCGGATTCCGTCAATGGCCGCCGCCGCTATCGGGCTTGCGCCAGCGCCGGAGCGATGCGAGCAGGGATCATGCTGATCGGCCATGATTCCGCGCGGGCGCAATTCGCCACAGCGCAAGCCAGCGGGCGCCTGCACCATGCCTGGCTGCTGGCCGGGCCGGAAGGTGTGGGCAAGCGCAGCTTTGCCGAGCATGTCGCGCAGAATATGCTGGGTGGCGGCGATCCCGCCGCGCTGATGGCCGCCGGCACGCACCCCGACTATCGCGTGCTGCGGCCGCCCGAAGAAGGGAAGGGAGCGGCGCAGAAAATCATCCCGGTCGAACAGGTGCGGGAGATCCGCGCCATGCTGCACGAACATCCGGCGCTGGGCGACTGGCGGGTGATTTTGGTGGATTCGGTGGACGCGATGAACATGGCATCGGCCAATGCCATGCTGAAAGAGCTGGAGGAGCCGGCGAAGCAGACATTGTTCCTGCTGGTTAGCCATAGCCCGGCGCGGCTGTTGCCCACCATTCGTTCCCGTTGCAGAATGCTGCGATTCCAGCGGCTTTCCGATGAAGACAGCTATGCCGTGCTGGCACAGGCCGGTGTGCCGGAAGCTGAAATTGGCCCGCTGGTGGCGCTGGCGAATGGTGCACCGGGCGTGGCACTGGCCATGCGGGAGCATGATGTCACCGGGCTTGGCGCGACGATGAATCAGGTGATGCGGGGCGCGGACCCGATGAAGCTGGCGAGACTGTTCCAGGCCCCGGCATCGGTGCCGCGCTTCCAGATTTTCCTGAAACTGCTGCCCGCGAAAATCGCCGACATGGCGCGAAGTCAGCCCGATGTGCGGCTGGTGGATCTGCACGACCGGGCACAGGGATTGGCCAGCGGCGCAATCCGGCTTGCCTATGACCGGGTGCAGGTGGCATTTGCGCTGGCTTCCCTGCTGGCTGAGGCCGGCACCCTCCATGATGCGAGCAAGGCCCGATGAGCCGCTATTTTGTTACCACGGCGATTTCCTATCCCAATGGCCGGCCGCATATCGGCCATGCCTATGAGGTGATCGCCACCGACTGGCTGGCGCGCTTTGCCCGGCTGGATGGCCGCGACACCTATTTCCTCACCGGAACGGACGAACATGGCTTGAAAATCGCTCAGGCTGCGCGCAAGGCCGGCGTGGAGCCGCTCGCCTATGTTGACGATATGGTCAGCTATTTCAAAGCGATGGCAGAGCATCTTCATATCAGCCATGATCGCTTCATCCGCACGACCGACGCCGATCACAAGGGCGTGGTGCAGGCGCTGTGGCGGCAGATGGCGGCGGCGGGCGATATCTATCTGGACCGGTATGAGGGCTGGTATTCGGTCCGCGACGAAGCCTATTTTGACGAGGATGAGCTGGTGGTTGCCGATGATGGCACCAGGCTGGCGCCGACCGGCACCGAAGTGGAATGGACGGTGGAAGAAAGCTGGTTCTTCCGGCTGTCCCGCTTTCAGGAACCCTTGCTGAAACTGTTCGCCGAACAGCCGGATTTCGTGCAGCCTGCCAGTCGTTTGAACGAGATGCGCGCCTTTGTTGAGCGCGGGCTGAAGGATCTGTCCATCAGCCGCACCAGCTTTGACTGGGGCGTGCCGGTGCCGGATTCGCCCGGCCATGTGATGTATGTGTGGATTGACGCGCTCGCCAATTATCTGACGCCGTCCGCCTATCCGGCGGCGGGGTGGGAGGCGCACTGGCCGGCCGATCTGCATGTCATCGGCAAGGATGTGGTGCGGTTTCACGCCATCTATTGGCCCGCTTTCCTGTTGTCGGCCGGGCTGCCCCTGCCGAAGCGTATTTTCGGCCATGGTTTTGTGCTGAACCGGGGCGAGAAAATGTCCAAATCGCTGGGCAATATCGTCGATCCGATGGGGCTGGCGGATATGTTCGGCGTTGATCCGCTGCGCTATTATCTGCTGCGCGCCATCCAGTTCGGGCAGGACGGGGAATGGAGCCACGAGATGGTCGGCCGGCGCATCAACGCCGATCTGGCGAATGACATCGGCAATCTGGCGCAGCGATCGCTCAGCATGATCGCGAAGAATTGCGACGCGAGCGTGCCCGCGAACGGCCCGGCCAGCGCGGAGGATCGCGCGCTGCTGGCGGAAATCCAGCCGCTGCTGGCGATGGCGCGCAGGGCCCATGCCGAAGTGCGGCCGGATCTGGCGCTGGACGCCATCTGGGCCGGTGTGTCGGCGGTGAACGCTTATCTGAACGCGATGGCGCCATGGACGTTGCGGAAGTCCGACCCCGCACGCGCCGATGTGGTGCTCTATCATGCGGTGGAGGCTGTGCGCCGCATTGCCCTGCTGGTGCAGCCCGCCATGCCGGCAAGTGCGGCCAGGCTGCTCGATCAGCTGGCGGTGGCGCAGGGCGACCGGATGTTCGCCGCCTGGGACAAGGCGCTGGTGCCGGGCACGCCGCTGCCCGCGCCACAGGGCCTGTTCCCGCGCTGGGTGGAGCCGGTTGAGGACTAAATCTTCGGTCGGCCGATGGTGCGGATGGCGGCCTTGGCCAGCACATGGGCGACGACCGGTGCGGTGATGAACAGGAAGAGCGAGATGGCCGCCTCGCCCGGTTCCAGCCGGCCGTCTATCGCCACCGAATGCAGGATCAGCGCCATGATGATGGCGCCCATCCCCAATGTCGTCGCCTTGGTCGGGCCGTGCAGACGGGTGTAGAAATCCGGCATCC
Source organism: Sphingomonadales bacterium UBA6171 (assembly GCA_002422985.1). Taxonomy (GTDB): domain Bacteria; phylum Pseudomonadota; class Alphaproteobacteria; order Sphingomonadales; family Sphingomonadaceae; genus Sandaracinobacteroides. Next base: position 19,043 of record DITZ01000054.1, on the reverse strand, counting down.
GCACCAGCGCGATGGCGCCGATGGCGATGAAGGCACCGCCCAGAACCAGCAGGACAGCGACTGTTATTTCAATGACTTGTGTCATGCTGCTGCCATCCTATTCGATGATATCGCCGCCCAGCAGATATTTGCCGAGCGCGACCGTGCCAATAAAACCCGCCATGGCGAGGATGAGCGCGGCTTCCAGATAGAGGCGGGTGCCCAGCGCCAGCCCGATCAGCAGGATGACGGCGATGATGTTGATGCCCAGCGTGTCCAGCGCCAGCACGCGATCCACGGTGGCCGGGCCTTTCCACAGCCGCCACAAAGTGAGCAGGATGGCAAGGCCGAGGAGGGCATAGGTGATGGTGACGGCCGTGGCGATGATGGGGCTCAGCATCCGAAAATCTCCATCAGCGGGGCCTCATAGCGCGCCTTGATACCGGCAATCGTGCCGGCCGCATCGGTGATGCGCAGGCCATGTACCAGCATAAGCCGCTGTTCCATATCAATATCAACCGTCACCGTGCCCGGCGTGAGTGATACGACGCTGCCGACCAGCGTGGCGATAAAAGGATCGCTCGTGCTGAGCGGCACGGTGACGAAGCGCGGCTCGATACGGTGCAGAGGGCCGAGCACCAGCAGCGCCACCTCCCAATTGGCGACGATGATGTCGCGGCAGACGATAAGGAAGAACAGCAGGGCTTTCAATGGCTTGTGAACCCTTGGCAAGTCGGTGAGAAAAGCCGCGGTCAATAGTGGCAGCGCAACGCCCAGCAGCAGGCCGAACAACAGGCTGTTCAGCGTGTAGGCCCGGGCAAGCACCAGCCACAGCAGCAGGATGCCGATGCTGAGCAAGGGATGGGGGAGAAGGCGGCGCAGCATCAGCCGGGCCTGCTGTCCCGCCGGGCCGGCGCGGTGCCAAGGCTGGCAGACGCATAGGGCGTGCCCGCGATCAGCTGTTGCGCTGTCGCATCCGCATAGGCGGCGATCGGCGCGGCGCATATCGCATAGGCCGGGCTGACCAGCACCAGCAGCGCCAGTGCCAGCGCGCGCTGCCGGCCAACAGGCTCGTGCTCAGCCTTGGAATCCGCATGGCCCTCTGGTTCCCAGAACAGGATGCTGCCGGCGCGCGCCATCACCAGTGCAATGATGAGGCCGGAACCCAGCAACGCCGGCCACCAGAGCATCGCCTGCCCGCCATCCACCGCCTGCAACAGCATGAGTTTGCCCAGAAAACCGGACAGCGGCGGCAGGCCGCTCACCGCAACCGCCAGCGTGAGGAAGGCCAGCCCGATGGCCGTGCGCTGCCGCAGCACCGGCCCGCGGATCAACCGGTCCGCCGCGTCACCGCGCCGGATGGCGATGGCCCCGGCCAGCAGGAAGAAGCCGCCGGTTACCAGCGTCGATTGCGGCAGATAGAAGAGCAGGGCGCTAATCATGCCTACATTGCCATTGGCGATGGCAAACAGCAGCGTGCCGGACGAGATGAGCAGCAGGCCTGCCCCCAGCCGCGCCAGATTGGCGGCGGCCAGCGCGGAAACACTGCCATAGGCGATCGTCGCCAGCGCCAGCAGCGGCAACCATGGTTGCAGCAACGCCCGCCCCTGCGGCATCGCGGCCAGCGCTGTCATGTCCAGCCGCAGCAGGGCGACGATGCCGACCTTGGTGAGGATGGCGAACAGGCAGGCAATGGCGGGTGCGGCGGCCGGATAGGTGGCCGGCAGCCAGGCAGCCAGCGGGAACAGCGCCGCCTTCAGCACAAACACCAGCACCAGCAACAGCAGCCCCACCCGCACCAGTGGCACATCGGCCGGCGCAATCTCCCTCAGCCGCACGGCCATATCCGCCATGTTGAGCGTGCCCAGCGTTGCATAGAGAATGGCGAGCGCAATCAGGAACATGGCCGATCCGGCAAGGTTCAGGATCACATAGCGCAAGCCGGCGCCTATGGCCGCCTTCCCGCCGCCATGCGCCAGCAGCGCATAGGAGGCGAGCAGCAGAATCTCGAACGCGACAAACAGGTTGAACATGTCTCCGGTCAGGAAAGCCGCCGCCAGCCCGGCCAGTTGCAGTTGGAACAGCGGGTGGAACCACGGCCCGCACGCGTCCAGCCCGGCGCAGGCGGAGAGCAAAGCGGGCAGGGCCAGCGCATAGAGGGTGACGAGCATCAGGGCGGCCAGCCTGTCCCCCACCAGCATTATGCCATAGGGCGCCGGCCAGTTGCCCAGCGCATAGACCTGCACCCCGCCACCCGCTGCCTGACAGAGCAGCGCCACCGACGCGCCCGCGCCCAGCAGGGCCGCCGCCAGCGAAACGCCTCGCTGCACCGCCAGCGGCGCGCGATGCAGCAACAGCAGCAGCACGGCCGCCGTGAACGGCAGCAGAAAGGGCAGGATCGGCCAATGGCTCATACGCCATCCTCGTCGATGTCGGCCCGGTCATGCCCGGAGACCCCCAGCCCCTTCAGCGCCAGCGCCACCAGATAGGCGGTCATGCCAAAGCTGATGACAATGGCGGTCAGGATGAGCGCCTGTGGCAGCGGATCGACCAGGGTGGTTGCGCCCTTTAATGTGATCGGGGCCACCCCCGGCTTCAGCCGTGCGCCGGCAAAGATCAGCAGATTGACGGCATAGGTCAGCAGCGTCAGCCCGATGATGATCGACATGCTGCGCGGCCGCAGCAGCAGCCACACGCCGCATGTTGTCAGCAGGCCGATGGCCAAAGCGAGGAACAGTTCCATCAGGCTGGCTGCTCGCGCCGGCTCAGCCGGCCAAGATGGGTGAGGATGAGGGTGATGACCGCGAACACCAGCAGGAAAATGCCGAGATCGAACAGCGCCGCCGAGGCCAGCTCGATTTTCTCCAGCCCCGGCAGGCTGATATAGGTGAAGCCGCTGGTGAGGAAGGGCAGGCCCGGCAGCAAGGGTGCCGCCCCCGTCAGCACCGCAATCGCCAGCCCCACGCCCAGCAGTCGCACATAATCGATCCGCAGCCGCGCATCGGCATCATCGAGGCCATGCGCCAGATATTGCAGCGCCACTGCAACGGCGGCCAGCAGCCCGGCGATGAAACCGCCGCCGGGCAGATTATGTCCGCGCAAAAAGATGAAGGCCGCCACCGCAAGCGTCAGCGGCAGAAGCAATTGTGCCAGCATTTTCAGCATGACGGGATGCCGGTCTGCCGCATTGCGCGCGCTTTCCACGCGCGGCGTCAGCCGCAACCCGGCCAGCAGTGCTGCAACCCCCAGCCCGGCCATCGCCAGCACGGCAATTTCGCCCAGCGTGTCGAAACCGCGGAAATCGACCAGGATGACATTCACCACATTGGTGCCGCCCCCCGCCGGCTTGGCCTGCGCGATGTGAAAGCCGGAGATGGTTTCATACGGCCGGGTGAGGATGGCATAAGCGAGGCTCGCCATGCCCAGGCCCGAAAGCCCGGCGATCAGCCAATCGCGCCCAGGCCGGCTGCCGGGCCGGTCAGCCTCCGTCTGGTGCGGCAGATAGCGCAGCGCCAGCAGCAGCAGCATGATCGTCGCCAGTTCCACGCTCAACTGGGTGAGCGCCAGATCGGGCGCGCCAAAGCGCACGAAAATCAGCGCGACGACCGTGCCCACCACCGACAGGAAGATCAGCGCCGTCAGCCGATCCCGATGCCGCAGCGTTGCCCCGATGCAGCCGAGCGCCAGCGCCAGAAACGCCAGCGCGGCCGGCAGATCCGGCGGCTGCGTCGGCAAGGGACCAGCCAGCGGTGCCCGCACGCCACCAAACCAGCCCCACAGCCCCAGCAGCAGCGCCATGCCGATGAAGGGCAGGGCCAGCCGCCGCACCGTCGGCTCGCCATACAGTCTCAGCAAGCGGCGCGAACCGCCCGCCAGCACCGCATAGCAGCGTTCAAACGCCACCGGGCTGGAGAAATCCGGCGCAAAACGTTCCACCAGCGCGAACAGATGCTGGCGCTGCCGGTAATAGAGTATGCCGCCCGCCAGCGCGATGAAGCTCATCACCAGCGGCAGGTTGAAGCCATGCCACACCGCCAGCCTGATGGCCGGCGGCTCCGCCTGCAACATGGCGGCAGACGCCGCGTGCAGCAGATTGCCCACCATGAACTGCGGCAGCACGCCCACCGCCAGCACCAGCAGCACCAATATCTCGATCGGCAGCCGCATGAAACGCGGCGGTTCCTTTGGCTGGCGTGGCAGGTCCACCGGCTGGCCGTTGAAGAACACATCATGCACGAAACGCGCCGAATAGGCGACCGAGAAGATGCCGCCCAGCACCGCCAGTGCGGGCAATAGGAAGCGGCTGTAGCCCGCCATCCCGGGGTGGGCGATGGTTTCGGCGAAGAACATTTCTTTGGACAGAAAGCCGTTCAGGAACGGCACGCCCGCCATCGCCCCGGCGGCCACGATCCCCAGCGCGGCGGTGATCGGCATATAGGCCGCCAGCCCGTTGATGCGCCGCATGTCCCGCGTGCCGGTTTCCTTGTCGATGATTCCGGCCGCCATGAACAAAGAGGCTTTGAACACGGCATGGTTGATGATGTGGAACAGCGCCGCCATGGCCGATGTGGCGGTGTCCAGCCCGAACAGCAGCGTTATCAGGCCGAGGTGGCTGATGGTGGAATAGGCCAGCAAGCCTTTGAAATCATGCTTTAGCAGCGCGACATAGCCCGCCATCACAAAGGTAATCGCGCCCGTCGTGCTTATGATGACGAACCATTCCTGCGTGCCCGCCAGCGCCGGGTGCAGCCGCGCCAGCAGGAACACCCCGGCCTTCACCATCGTGGCCGAATGCAGATAGGCCGACACGGGCGTGGGGGCCGCCATCGCGTTGGGCAGCCAGAAATGGAAGGGAAATTGCGCGGATTTGGTAAAGGCGCCAACAAGGATCAGCAGCAGCGCGGGCAGATAGTGCTGATCCTGGCGGATGATGTCGCCGCTCGCCAATATCACGCTGAGGTCGAAGGATTTGACCATCCCGCCCAGCAGCAGCAGCCCCGCGAGCAGCGCCAGCCCGCCGCCACCGGTTACCGCCAGCGCCATGCGCGCGGCGATGCGGCTGTCATGATATTGGGATTTATAGGCAATCAGCAGGAAAGAGGTAAGGCTCGTCACTTCCCAGAACAGCAGCATCAGCAGGATATTTTCCGCCAGCACCACCCCCAGCATCCCACCGGCAAAGGCCAGCAGCATGGTGAAAAAGCGATCCAGCCGATCATCATCCGGCATATAATACCAGGCGTAGAGCACGATCAGCAGGCCGATGCCGTAGATCAGCAGTGCGAACAGCAGGCTCAGCCCATCCAGCCGGATCGCCAGATTCAGCCCCCATTGCGGCAGCCATTCCCGCGACAGGATCAGCGTTTCACCCTGCATCGCGGCGGGCCACAGCAGCGCCAGCATCCCAAGGCCGGCCGCCATCACCGCGCCCGCCGTCAGCGCCACCGCCAGCCGGCCGAAGCTGGTGGCGACGCGAATGGCCGGCAACGCCAGAAAGGGCAGCAGCAGCAAAAGGGCGAGGAGAGTCTGATGCATCTTCGGCTGTAGCTTCTAGGGGGCCTGTCGCCGTACGTCGAGCCGCGCCGCCGGATTTCGCCGGCAGAGGAGGGTGTTGCAACGGCCGCACATGCCATATGGCAGGCACATCATGTTGATCGATTCCCACTGCCATCTGAACTATCCGGGCCTTGTCGAGGATGAAGCCGCCGTGCTGGCGCGCGCGGCTGACGCGGGGGTGACGGCGATGATCTCCATCGCCACGCGCGAATCCGAATGGGCCGCGGTGATTGCCGGCGCCGAGCGCAACGCCCATGTGTTCGCAACCGTGGGCATCCACCCGCACGAGGCCGACCTGCACCCCGATATGGATACCGTCCGGCTGGTCGAGGCGGCGCAGCATCCCAAGGTGGTTGGCATCGGCGAGACCGGGCTGGACTATTATTATGACAAGTCAGACCGGGAACGGCAGCGGCGCAGCTTTCGATCGCATATTGCCGCGTCGCGCCAAACCGGCCTGCCGCTCATCGTTCACACACGCGATGCGGAGGCGGATACCGCCGCCATCCTGACCGGGGAAATGGGGCAGGGTGTTTTTCCGCTGGTGATCCATTGTTTCACCGCCTCGCGCGCGCTGGCGGAAACCTGTCTGGCGCTGGGGGCCTATATCTCGATCTCCGGCATCGTTACCTTCCGCAATGCCAAGGATTTGGCGGCAACCGCAGCCTGGCTGCCGGCCGACCGGCTGCTGGTGGAAACCGACGCGCCCTTCCTGGCACCGGTGCCGGTGCGCGGCCGCACCTGCGAGCCGGCGCATGTTGCGCACACCGCGCGCTTTCTGGCCGGCATCCGGGGTGTTTCCGAAGGCGAACTGATGGAAACTACCGCGCGCAATACATTGGCGCTGTTCGGGAAAATGGCGATCTGATGCGCGTCGTCATGCTGGGCTGCGGCACATCGTCGGGCGTGCCCCGCATCGGCAATGACTGGGGCGATTGCGATCCCGCCAATCCGCGCAACCGGCGGCGGCGCGCCTCGATATTGGTGGAACATGGTGACACGCGGCTGCTGGTGGATAGCGGTCCTGATTTGCGCGAACAGCTGCTGAGCGCCGATGTCGGCTGGCTGACGGCCGTGCTCTACACCCATGATCATGCCGATCACTGCCACGGCATTGATGATCTGCGCGCGCTGTATCAGGCATCCGGCCGCGAGATCGACTGCTATATGGACCTGGCGACGCGCGCGAGCATCCGCACCCGCTTTTCCTATGTTTTTGCGGGCAGGGCGGGTTATCCGCCGACAGCCAGAGCGCATGTATTGATCGATAGCATGATATTCGGTGACATTGTGGTGAGGCCGTTTCAACAGCGGCACGGACCGGTGCACAGCATGGGATTTCGCTTCGAGGCCGGCGGCAGGGCGTTGGCCTATTCAACCGACCTCGACGGCCTGAGGGAAGATTGCTGGCCGTTGCTGGACGGGCTGGACCTGTGGATCGTCGATGCCCTGCGGCATCGGCCACATCCGACGCACAGCCATCTGGACCAGACGCTGGACTGGATTGCACGCGCGCAACCCCGCGCGGCCTGGCTGACGCATATGGATCAATCCATGGACCATGACGCGCTGCTGGCTATGCTGCCCGACGGGGTTACGCCGGGCTATGATGGACGGACGTGGGAGGCATGATGTTGGGGCTGACCTTTCTTGCGCTCGCGCTCGTGCTGGTGGTTGGTCTCAACTGGAGTCATTTCGGGGCGCTTGGCTGGAGCAAGGCACTGCGGCTGGCGCTGCTGTGGGCCGGGATATTTGCGGGCGGCGCGGCGCTGATCCGGCTGTTGGGCATAGTGTGACTTAACATAATACAGATTATCAGTATGATTGATGCTGAAATTGCGCTGCCTTTCACGCCGGAAAAACCGGCCAGCGCTTCTCCAGATCAACCAGCCCGTCGCGGATCAATTGCTCCAGCACGGCCAGGTCCACATCCGCAAGCCGGTTCAGATACAGGCAGGATTTCCCCGCCTTAAACTTGCCCAGCCGCTCCGGCAGCGGCACGCTTTCGCCTTCACAGCCAAGCACATAAAGCACCATATTCGCCTTGCGTGGTGAAAAGCCGGTCGCGCAGCTACTGCCGCCATGGCCGCTGTCATAGCGATATTCATAGCGGCCATAGCCGATGATGCTCGGCCCCCACATCCTCGGCTGCCAGCCCGTAACGCGCCGGAACAGCGCATCCAGCACCAGTGCATCGGCCTGCCGGCCCGCATGCTCCACACCGGCAAGATAGGTTTCGACGCTCCTGTCGGTTGCAACCGTCTTGTTTTCCGCCATCTTCACCCTCCGCAACGCGCAGCATAGCCATCGGCCGTTGACCATGCCAGCGGCTTCGGGCACGGCCAGCCCATGCAACAGGACGCCCTGCCCGCCATCGCCCGCCTGATCGCCATCATGGATCGCCTGCGCGGACCCGATGGCTGTGCCTGGGACAAGGCGCAGGATTTCCGCAGCATCGCCCCCTATACGGTTGAAGAAGCCTATGAAGTGGCCGACGCCATCGAACGCGGCGACATGGCTGAGCTGAAGGACGAACTCGGCGATCTGCTGCTGCAAGTGGTGTTCCACAGCCGCATGGCCGCCGAAGCCGGCCATTTCGCGCTGGCGGATGTGGCCGACGCCATCTGCGCCAAGATGGAACGACGCCACCCGCATATTTTCGGTGATCTGGCCGGCGATCCAAATGCCGCTGAAATAAAGGCGACCTGGGAGGAAATCAAAGCCGCCGAACGGCCGCGCGGTTCCGCGCTGGACGGGGTGGCCCTGGCGCTGCCGGCCCTGCTCCGCGCGCAGAAAATCTCCGCCCGCGCCGCGCGCACCGGCTTCGACTGGCCAGATGCCGGCGGTGCGCGTGCCAAGGTGCTGGAAGAAATCGCCGAGCTGGACGCCGCCGCCACACCCGCCGAACAGGCCGAGGAAGCCGGCGACCTGCTGTTCGCGCTCACCAGCTGGCTGCGGCATCTGGGCATCGACAGCGAAACCGCCCTGCGCGCGGCAACCGCCAAGTTCGAACGCCGATACCGCGCGATAGAGGCCGACCCCGGCTTTGCCGGCGCCGATCTTAATGGCAAGGAAGCGCTGTGGCAGGCGATTAAACGCGCCTCCTGAAGCGTTGGTCTAAAGCGTGCGGTAGCGGCTTTGCGCCTCGGTTGTCAGCCGCACCTGCAATTCGATGCGTCCGCCCTGCTCTTCCTGCCGCACGATCTCGCCATGCGCGTGCAGCCAGGCGAGCCGCTGGCCATCGCCGGGGTGCAGCGAGAGCGACACAAGCTCGGTCGGCGTGCGCAGCCGTTCGACGAGCAACCGCTTCAGCCGCTCGATGCCCTCCCCGGTCAGCGCCGACACCAGCACCGTGTCGCTGCCGCGCCCGCTGCGTTCGGCGGCGGCGGCGCGCATGTCCTCGTCCAGCAGGTCCGCCTTGTTCAGCACTTCCAGCATCGGCACATGGCCGGGGCCATCCAGCACACCCAGCGATTCCAGCACGTTTTCCACGTCTGTCTTTTGCGCGTCGCTGTCCGGGTGGGACAGGTCGCGCACATGCACCAGCAGGTCGGCCTCGGTCACTTCTTCCAGCGTTGCCCGGAAAGCCGCGACCAGCTCGGTCGGCAGGTCAGACACGAAACCGACCGTATCCGACAGGATGATTTTCCCCAACCCCGGCAGCGGAATCGAGCGCATTGTCGGGTCCAGCGTGGCGAACAGCAGGTCTTTTGCCATCACCTCCGCACCCGTCAGGCGATTGAACAAGGTGGATTTTCCGGCGTTGGTATAGCCGACCAGCGCGATCACCGGATGCGGCGTGCGCTGGCGCCGCGCGCGGTGCAGCGATCGCGTGCGACGCACCGATTCCAGCTCCTTCTTCAGCCGGGAAATACGGTCGCGCAGCAACCGCCGGTCGGTCTCGATCTGGGTTTCGCCGGGGCCACCCAGAAAGCCATAGCCGCCGCGCTGCCGTTCCAGGTGGGTCCAGGATCGGACGAGCCGGCCGGCCTGATATTCCAGATGCGCCAGTTCCACCTGAAGCCGGCCTTCCGCCGTCGCTGCCCGTGCGCCGAAAATCTCCAGAATAAGGCCCGTCCGGTCAATCACCTTGGCCTTCAGCGCCGATTCCAGATTCTTCTGCTGCACCGGCGATACGGCCGCATCCACCACCACGACCTCGGCCTCGCACGCCTGCACCAGCGTGGCCAGCCGTTCCATCTGCCCCTTGCCAAACAGGCTGCCGGGCGAAGTTTCGCGCAGTTTCACCACCTCGGCCGCGCGCACGTCCAGCCGGATCGCTTCGGCCAGGCCGGCGATTTCCTCCAGCCTGGCCTCTGGCGAGCGGGCGCGGGCAACCGGACGCCGCGAGGGCAGCACCGGATGCACCACAATGGCGGGATTGCCGAAGCTTATCCCTTTTTCGGAATCAAACCCGCGCGTGGCGGCGAGCGGTTCGCTCAATCTTCGTCGTCCATTCTTTCAGGCTCAAACAATTGCACCGGAGTTGCCGGCATAACGGTCGAAATGGCATGCTTGTACACCAGCTGCGAATGACCATCGCGGCGCAGCAGCACAGAGAAATTGTCAAACCAGGTGATCACACCTTGCAGCTTCACCCCGTTCACCAGAAACATGGTAACCGGAATTTTCTGCTTGCGGACAGCGTTCAGAAAAACATCCTGCAGACTGTTGGCCTTGTCACTTCCCTTGATCTTGTCAGCCATGCCGTCTCATCCTTCTTTTTGGCGGGCATTGGCACCCGCATCCGCGCCCTGTGCAGGCGTCGGCCGACGGGACCAGCCCCGTCCCGGCAAATGTAGGCCATGATTCCGCACTGCACAACCGGGGTGCACAGGGATATATGACGCTCCGCTTATAGCTCGTCTTCCTTGTCATGCTCGGCGATGCCCAGCGCCTTCAGCTTGCGGTGCAAAGCCGACCGCTCCATGCCGATGAAGGCGGCGGTGCGCGAAATATTGCCGGAAAAGCGCCGAATCTGCACCCGCAGATATTCCCGTTCAAACGCCTCCCGGGCCTCGCGCAACGGTGTGCCCATGATGGAGCGCGCCGCCTCGCCGGGCAGCAATCTGGCCGGTTCCGCGGTGATTTCCGACGGCAGATGATCCAGCTCGATGCGCCCGATGCTCTGCGCCGGCGCCAGGATCAGCGTGCGTTCCACCACATTGCGCAGCTGGCGCACATTGCCGGGCCAGCCATAGGCTTGCAGCGCCGCCAGCGCGTCGGCCGAAATGCCCGGTGTTTTCACCCGCCGTTCGGTGGAAAGCCGCGCCAGGAAATATTCCACCAGATGGGCAATATCCTCCCGCCGGTCCGACAGCGGCGGCAGGCGCACGGGCACGACATTCAGCCGGTAATAAAGGTCTTCGCGGAAGCGCCCCTCGGCGATATCCAGCGAAAGATCGCGCGCGGTGGCCGACACGACGCGCACATCCACCTCAATCGCCCGGCTGCCGCCAACCCGCTGAAAGCTCTGGTCTGTCAGCACACGCAGAATCTTTGCCTGTGTTGTCAATGGCATATCGGCCACTTCGTCGATGAACAATGTGCCGCCATCGGCCACTTCCAGCAGGCCGGGGCGCAACAGTTCGCCGTCGCGCTCTTCGCCGAAAAGCTCCTCCTCCACCCGTTCGGGCGCCATGCGGGCAGCGGCCACCACCACAAAGGAGCGGCTGGCCCGGCTGGACCAGCGGTGCAGCAACCGTGCGGCCACTTCCTTGCCCGAACCCGCCGGCCCCTGGATCAGCACGCGGCTGCCGGTGGCGCCCACCCGCTTGATCGTCGCCCGCACGGCGTTGATCAGCTGCGACGATCCGGTGAGTTCATTGTCCAGCCCCGCCAGTGCGCGCAGTTCGGAAAGCTCGCGCCGCAGCCGCTCGGTTTCAGTCGCTCTGTCAACGGCCAGCAGCAACTGATCGGCCTGAAACGGTTTTTCGATGAAATCCCAGGCCCCGCGCTTGATCGCCGCCACCGCCGTATCGAGATTGCCATGGCCGGAGATGATCAGCACCGGCAGCGACGGATCCTTGGCCTTCACCGCGTCCAGCAGTTCCAGCCCGTCCAGCCGCGAGCCTTGCAGCCAGATGTCGAGGATGAGGAGCGACGGCCGCCGTTCCGCCAGTGCCGCCAGCGCGGCGTCGGCATTGCCGGCCGTGCGCGCGCGATAGCCCTCATCCTCCAGCACACCAGCGATGAGGGAGCGGATATCGGCTTCATCATCGACGACCAATATATCAAGAGGCATCAGATACTTACCTTTTCATCGCCTTGCGCCATCCGATTGGACAGCAGGACACGATTGGCGGCCATGTCAAATTCGATACGGGCAACCGCGCCGCCTTCGGCCCGGTTGGAAAGGTCCAGCTGGCCATGATGGTCCTCCACAATGCGCTTCACGATGGCGAGGCCAAGCCCGGTGCCGCGCGCGCGCGTGGTGACATAGGGTTCGGTCAGCCGGTCACGCAGTTCGGGCGGAATGCCAACGCCGGTGTCAATCACCGCAATGCACAGCCGGTCCCGCTGATGCGTCAGGCGGACGGTCACGATTTTATCAGAAGAATTTCCATTGGATGCAATGGCTTCCGATGCATTCTTCAGCAGATTGGTGAATATCTGGCCGATCTGCCGCCGGTCACACACAAATTCCGGCAGCTGCTCGTCGCTTTCCAGCCGGAAACTGATGTCAGGCTGGGCCACTTCCGACAGGAAGATGGCCTGGCGCGCGATTTCAGCCAGATTTTCCGCCCGGAAGGTCGGGGCCGGCATGCGCGCAAAGGCGGAGAATTCATCCACCATGCGGCGCAGGTCGCCCACCTGCCGAATGATGGTTTCGGTAAGATTCCGAAATATCTCCGCATCACCCGGTTCAGCCGGCGTGAATCGGCGTTTCAGCCGTTCGGCCGACAGCACGATGGGCGTCAGCGGATTTTTAATCTCATGCGCGATGCGGCGCGCCACATCAGACCAGGCGGCGCGACGCTGATCGGACAGTTGCTGGGAAATATCATCGAAGGTCAGGATATAGCTGCGCGCCGTACCGCTGTCCGCCGTCAGCCGCACAGCGAAGGTCTGGGTGTCCGCCTCGCGTACGCGCATGATCTCCGCGCCCGCAATCCCTTCCGACCGCGCGGTTTCCAGCAGCCCGGCAAATTCCGGCACCACATCCTTCAGCCGCCGCCCCACCAGCCCCTGCGGGCCGCATTCCAGCAATGCTTCGGCCGACGCATTGGCCAGGCGGATGGTGCCGCCGCTGTCGATGGAGAGAACGCCGGCCGAGACACCCGCCAGCACGGCTTCGGTGAAGCGGCGGCGCATTTCGGCCTGGGTGGAGGCACTGACAAGCGCCGCCTGCTGCGCCTTCAACTGCCCGGTCATGCGATTGAACGACCGGGTGAGGATGCCGACCTCGTCACGCGCCAGCCGCATCGGCACATGCACGTCAAAATCGCCGCCGCCCACACGCTCGGCCGCTTCTGAAAGCGCCGCGATGGGCGCAACCAGCCGCGACGCCAGCAGGATGGCAAACCAGATGCTGAACGCGACAATCAACAGCGACACGACCAGCAGGATGATGTTGAAGCGCCATTGCAGCGCCCGCGAACGGTCGGTCAGTTCCTTGTAATCCGTCAGCGCGCTTTGCGTGCGGGCAACCTGCTCCAGCACGCGCGGTTCCACCAGCCGGCTGGTGTATAAGAACAGCGGCTCGTCCGCGCCCAGGCGAACGACCGATTCAATCCGGTCCCGCGCAGAGGCGATGACCAGCGGATCACCGCCGGCGGTCGCTGCCAGATTGGCGCCACCCAGCCGCTGCGCCAGCGGCCGCCCTTTCATGCCAATCGCGGCAATCAGCTGCGGACCATTGGGGCCGTTGCGGAAAATCGCCGCCTCAGACAGGTTTCGCGCCTCCAGCTGAAAGGCAAGGCCAGCGCGGAAGGCTTCGGAACCAAGGCCATAATCGTCGGCATAATCGGCGATATCGCGGCCCATCGCACCGATGTCGGCCACAATGCGCGATTGATTTTCCGCCACATAGGCCTGCGCCACCTGATCCGCATTATCCAGCACCGTACGCGCCCGATCGGAAAACCAGAATTGCACGCCAAACTGGAACAGCATCGAGGCGAAGATGACGACGATGATGGTGGGCGCGGCCGACAGCGCCGCAAACAGCGCCACCAGCCGCACATGCAGCTGGGCACCGGCCCGCCCTGCCCTGCGGTTGGCGATCAATATGGCGATGCGTCGCGCGATCAGGATCAGCAGCGCCAGCAGCGGCAGCAGATTGGCCACCAGCAGCAGCGTGATGGTGGAGGGCGAAAAGCCCTCCGCCGGCGCGCGCTGGCCGGTGAGGATGGCATAAGAGGCCAGGCCCAGCAGGATGGCGATGGCGGCAACCGCCATTTCCAGCCCTGGAAAGCCATCCGCACTGGCCAGCCGCCGCCCCAGCCGCCGGCGCCACAGGCGAAACCTGACCTTCAGCCGGCGTGTCGTCGAAATTTCAGCAGCGGGCATTCGGCCCTTCTAGCAAAGGAACGTGGCCTTTGGAACACACTGTTGTCGCATTTGTGGCTATGGGGCAACGCGTGCCGGCCATAAGCCGCGCTGTTAGCCGGGGCCGCTAGCCAGGCCGCCGCGTCTGCCCCGGTTCAATGCCCCGATCCGTCAGCATCTTGCGCAATGTGTTGCGGTTCACGCCCAGCAGTCGCGCCGCCTTCAGCTGGTTGCCACGCGTCAGTTGCAGCACCGCATCCAGCAGTGGACGCTCGAATTCGGCCAGCAGCCGATCATATAATCCGTCCTCCGGCATCGCGCCGGACAGGATGTTCGCCTCCAGCCATTGCGCAATCATCTGCTCCAGCCCGGCCCGGCCCGGCCCCGCCGCCGGCGTCAGGGCCATCGGCTCCGGCTCGCCCTGAAAGCCGCCGGCATCGGCCTCCCGCACCCACATGCGGGCGATCGGTGCCGTCACCATCTCGTCGCGTGCCAGCGCCGCCAGCCGGCGCATGCCATTCTCCAGCTCCCGCACATTGCCGGGCCATGGCTGTTCCTTCAGCCAGGCCAGCGCGCCGGCATCCAGCAGCTTGCGCGGCAGCCCTTCGGCATGCGCCCGATCCAGGAAATGCCGGGCCAGTTCGGGAATATCCTCCCGCCGCGCCCGCAGCGGCGGCAGGCGCACGGGCACCACGTTCAGCCGGTAAAACAGATCCTCGCGAAACTGCCCGGCGTCGATCAGCCGGCGCAGATCCTTGTGCGTGGCGGCCACGATGCGCACGTCCGCGCGCTGCGTGCGCGTACCGCCAACGCTGGTGAATTCGCCCGATTGCAGCACGCGCAGCAGGCGGGTCTGGGCGTCCATCGGCATGTCGCCAATCTCGTCCAGAAACAGCGTACCGCCCTGCGCCTGTTCAAAGCGCCCGGTGGAGCGGCTGGCCGCGCCGGTAAACGCACCGCGTTCATGACCGAACAGCTCGGTTTCAATCAGCTCGCGCGGGATCGCCGCCATGTTGAGGGCAACAAACGGCCCGGTGCGGCGCGGCCCCATCTCGTGCAGCGCGCGGGCCACCAGTTCCTTGCCCGTGCCGGATTCACCCAGCACCATCACCGTCAGGTCGGTTGGCACCACGCGCGCCATGGTGCGATACACATCCTGCATCGCCGCAGACCGGCCGATCATCGGCAGCTGCTCGGCCTCTTCCTCGGCCGCTGCGCCCTCCTGCGGTCGCTGCGTGCCGGCCAGCGCGGCGACAACGGCGCGGATCATCTCATCCAGGTCGAATGGCTTGGGCAGATAATCAAAGGCGCCCTGCTCCGTCGCGCGGACGGCGGTGGAAAGCGTATTCTGCGCACTCATAACGATCACCGGCAGGCCCGGCCGCCGCGCCGTCACCAGCGGAATCATGTCCAGCCCATTGGCATCCGGCAGGCGCACATCGGTGATCAGCAGGTCGCCCACATTTTCATCGATCAGCTTCCACATGCCCGCGGCACTGTCCGTTGTGCGCACGGCAAAGCCGGCGCGCACCAGCGCCTGCCGCACCACGGTGCGGATGCCGGCGTCATCATCGACAACAAGGATGGTGGCCGCGTTCATGCGCCCGCCGGCGCTGACATGATCATGCGCCCGCCGGCGCTGGCATGGTCATGCGCCCGCCGGCGCAAGTGGCAGCAGCACGCGGAAGATGGTGCGCCCCTGCCGCCGCTCATGCTCCACAATGCCGCCATGATCGCCCACCACCTTGGCAACCAGCGCCAGCCCCAGGCCGGTCCCGCCGCGCCGCGCGCTCACGAACGGCTCGAACAGATGGTCCGCGATATGCGCGGCCGGCCCGTCGCCCTCGTCGATGATGCACACTTCCAGCGGCAATGATACCCGTGCACCCGAAGCGGGCGAGCGCACGCGCAAACCCTGGCGGAATGCGGTGGTGATCGTTACCACCGCTTCGGGCGGTGATGCCTCCACCGCATTTTTCACCAGATTCAGGAACGCCTGCACCAGCGAATCCCGGTCCCCCAGCACATAGGGCAGCGACGGGTCATAGCGTTCGCGGAATTTCAGCGCCCGGCCAAAGCCGGTTTCGGCCACACGGCGCACATGGCTCAAAACGGCGTGGATATTCTCCGGCGTCATCGGCCGGGGGCTGTTGGTGAAGCCCTCCATCCTGTCGATCAGCACCCGCACCCGCTCAACCTCGGTGATGATGAGGGTCGTCAGCTCCAGCCCATCCGCATCCAGCGCCGATTCCAGCAGTTGCGCCGCCCCCCTGATGCCGGACAGCGGATTCTTGATTTCATGCGCCAGCATCGCCGCCACGCCCACGGCGGAACGCGCCGCGCCCTGCTGGCCCTTCTGCCGGTCCACCAGTGACGTCACCGCGCGCGGCTGGAAACTCAGCGCCAGCCAGCCTTCGCTGTCCGGCAGCGTGCCCACCAGCACGTCAGACCGCACGCGCCGCCCGCCGATAAACTCCACCAGCAGATCATAGGCCGCGATTCCGCTGCGCTGGGCGCGGGCCTCCGCCACCAGGCTGCGAACGGGGCTGTCCTCCGGAAACAATCCTTCCCAGCCGCGCTCCATCAGGAAAGACTGGCTGTGGTTCAGAAAGGTTTCAGCGGCCGAATTGGCCAGTGCCACCCCCCCATGCGGGCGCAGCAGCAGCATCGGTGCCGGCAGCGCGTTCCAGATGTCATTGGGATGCGGCAGGGCGTCCTGGCGCGGGGTGCCGGCGCTCAGTGCAATTTCGCTCATGCAGCCGCAGCCAGGGGGAATGTTTCGCCGGCATCCAGCGCCCGATCATAAAATTCGGCAACCATGGACAGCACGGTGGACGAATTCCCTATCTGATTGACAGCATTGCGGAACTCGGCCGATGATCGCAGCCCGCGCGTATACCAGCCCAGATGCTTGCGCGCGATGGAAACGCCATTCTGCTCGCCATACAGCTCCAGCATCGCGCGATAATGGTCGAGCACGATCTCCCGCTGCTCGGCAAGCGACGGCGCCGGTGGCACATCCAGCCCACGCAGCGTCGCCATCACCTGCGCCGGCAGCCAGGGCCGGCCATAGGCGCCGCGCCCCACCATCACGCCATCCGCCCCGGACTGCGCGAGCGCGGTCCGCGCGTCGTCCGGCGAACAGATATCGCCATTGACGATAACGGGAATGGCAACCGCATCCTTCACCCGGCGCACAAAGGCCCAGTCGGCCGTGCCCGAATAGAGCTGATTGCGCGTGCGGCCATGCACGGTGAGCAGCTTCACGCCCAGATCCTCGGCGATACGCGCCAGTTCCGGGGCATTCAGGCTCTGATGGCACCAGCCTATGCGCATCTTCAGCGTGACGGGCACAGCAACCGCCTTCACGGTCGCGGCAATCAGGCTGGCGGCCAGCGGCAGATCGCGCATCAGATGCGATCCGGCATGGCCGCTCACAATCTTCTTCACCGGACAGCCCATGTTGATGTCGATAATGGCCGCGCCGCGCTGCTCGTTCAGCTTTGCGGCTTCCGCCATCACCCCCGGCTCGCAGCCGGCCAGCTGCATCGAAACCGGATTCTCCACCGGGTCCCACGCAGCCTTCTGCAACGATTGGCGCGTCTCCCGCACCATCGCTTCAGAGGCGATCATCTCCGTCACCGTCAGCCCCACGCCAAAGCGCTTCACCAGCGTACGAAAGGGCCTGTCCGTCACGCCGGTCATGGGCGCGAGGATAACAGGCTGGTCAATACGGACGGGGCCGATGGAGAGGGGCGGAAGGGCTGTCATGGTCTGCCTAATAATCAGGCAGGCCCATAGGCGAAAATAGGGGCGGCGGCAAGTTCGCGGCCCTTGCCGGCTGGCAGCGGGCAGGTCTATGGCCGCGCCATGCCGGAAAATCCTGTCACCGCCGGAGGCACCGTCGCGCTGATCGTTGCCGCCGGACAAGGCGTGCGCGCGGGCGAAGGGCCGCCGAAACAATATCGGCTGGTCGCCGGCAGGCCCATGCTGGCGCATTCGGTGGCGGCCTTCCTGCGGCATCCGGAAATCACAGACGTTCATCTGGTGGTGGCCGCCGGCGAGGAAGCGCGCGCGCAGTCGGTTCTGGCTGATCTGCCGATTCCGGCTGATCTGCCGACGCGGGTCAGCATCGGCCCCGGCGGCGCCACCCGCCAGCAATCGGTGCGCGCCGGGCTGGAATATCTGGCACCTTCCGCCCCCGCCCGCGTGCTGGTGCATGATGCCGCGCGCCCGATGCTGTCGGCTGCACTCATCAGCCGTGTATTGGCCGGTCTGGCCGACGCGCCGGGCGTCTGCCCTGCCCTGCCGGTGGTCGATAGCCTGCGACGCGGGCAGGCCAGCATCGAAGGCGAAGTCGCGCGTGACGGCCTGTGGCGGGTGCAGACCCCACAGGGCTTTGATTTCAATGCCTTGCTGGCGGCCCATCGCATCGCTGCTGAAGGTGCGACCGATGACGCGGAAGTGTTGCGCGCCAGCGGCGGGAAGGTCATGCTGGTGCCGGGCTGCGAACGTGCGATGAAGGTCACCCTGCCGGAGGATTTCGACGCCGTGGAACGGATGATGGACTGGCTGACGCTGAGTGGCACCGGCTTTGACGTGCACCGTTTCGGGCCGGGGGATCATGTCTGGCTCTGCGGCGTGAAGGTGCCGCACGAGGCGGGCGTCATCGGCCATTCAGACGCCGATGTCGGCCTGCACGCGCTGACCGACGCCATTCTGGGCGCGCTGGGCGACGGCGACATCGGGATGCATTTTCCACCGTCCGACCCCCAATGGAAGGGCGCTTCATCAGACCGGTTTCTCGCCCATGCCGCCGGGCTGGTGGCCGCCGCGGGCGGCCGCGTTCTGCATTGCGACATCACCATCATCAGCGAATCCCCCAGAATTGGCCCGCACCGCGCGGCCATGGTGGCGCGCGTCGCCGCGATTCTCGCCGATCACCGTCCGCGCGTCAGCGTGAAGGCCACCACCACCGAATGCCTGGGCTTTACCGGCCGCGGCGAAGGCATTGCCGC
>DITZ01000053.1 GCA_002422985.1 Sphingomonadales bacterium UBA6171 | reverse complement strand
TCGCCGCTCGCCGGCCAGCTCGCCGACAAGTACGACAAGGCGCGGATGATCCGCTGGATCAAGCTGGCGGAGATCGCGATCATGGTACTGGCCGCGCTCGCGTTTTGGGTACAGGCGTGGGGGGCGCTGTTGGCGCTGCTGTTCGCCATGGGCACGCACTCGGCATTCTTCGGGCCGCTCAAGTACGCGATCATTCCCCAGCAGCTCAAGGCCGAGGAATTGGTGGCGGGCAACGCCCAGGTCGGTATGGGCACCTTTGTCGCCATCCTGCTGGGGACCATTGGCGGCACCCTGCTTGCCGGGCGGCCCGACCCCGCGGCGGGCATCGGGGNNGGCCGCGATCATACTGGTTGCGCTGTTGGGCTGGTTCGCCAGTCGCGCGATTCCCGCCGCGCCGGCGGCGGCGCCCGGACTGCATCTGGACTGGAATCCGCTCCGGCAACTGGTGGCGCTTTATCGGGGGATCGCGCCGCAGCGAACGGTTTTTCTCGCCATCGTCGGTATTTCCTGGTTCTGGGCGCTGGGCGCGAGTTACCTCACCCAGATGCCTCATTTCGCGATATCGGTACTCGGCGGCACGCCGCCGGTGATCGCCCTGCTGTTGTCGGCCTTCGCGGTGGGCGTCGCGGCGGGCGCCCTGCTTTGCGCCCGGCTGAGCGGCCCGCGGATCGAGGTCGGCCTGGTCCCGCTGGGCGCCATCGGCCTGAGTCTCTTTGGTCTGGATCTGTCCCACGCTGCCGCGCTGGTTGCGGCCGGGCCGCAACACCTGGGCCCGCTGGCGCTGGCGGCGCACCTGCCGATGCTGCGCGTGTTGGCCGATATCCTGTTGCTCGGTTTGTGCGGGGGGCTCTACGTCGTGCCGCTCTACGCCTATGTCCAGGCGCACACGGAACCCGACCGCCGCGCCCGGGTGATCGCCTTCAACAACATTCTGAATGCGCTGTTCATGGTCATGGCCAGCGGTCTCGGCATCCTGCTATTGGGCATGGCGGACCTGGGTATCCCCCGCTTTTTTCTGGTGTTGGCGCTGCTCAATGCCGGCATGGCGGTGCTGTTGTTTGCGCGCACGCCGGAGTTTCTACAGGGTCTGGTTGCGCTGATGCCGAGGTGGCGGTAGCCGGCGTCGCCACGGAATGGACCGCCGGGCGGGTTAGCGCGGCTGTTTCAGCAGATCCCGTATTTCCGTGAGCAGTATTTCCTCGGCGGAGGGCGCGGGCGGAGCGGCAGGGTCGTCGGCTTTCGTGCGTTTGAGCGAATTGATGCCCTTAACCAGCATAAAAATGGCAAACGCCACGATCACGAAATCCACCAGGGTCTGGATGAATTTGCCGTAGCCGATGACGACCGCCGGGGCGTCGGCCGTGGCGGGGCTCAGGGTTATGGCCAGGGCGGTAAAGTCGACCCCGCCGAGCAGCATTCCGATGGGCGGCATGACCATGTCGCCCACGACGGAGGACACGATTTTTCCAAATGCAGCGCCAACGATGATGCCGACGGCCATATCGACGGCATTGCCCTTGACCGCGAATTCCTTGAACTCTTGCAGGATGCTCATTTTTTTCTCCCTGTGAGACGGAGGGCTGCCGGGGATGCCCAGGCAGTCACTGCAATTGCGGCGCCGGGGCGTTCAGCGCTCGATCCGGGGCCGCAACGGCTCCAGATCGTAACCCGCGCGGCGCGCGGCGGCCAACAACTCGTCAGGCGTTTGTTTGCCCGCCTGCGACAGCACCCAGAGCATGGTGCAACGGGTGCCGGTACGGCAGTGCGCAAGGATCTTGCCGGGCGTCGCTTCGATCAGGTGGCCAAAAGTGGCGACGTCCGCATCCGTGATGTTGGTGCCGACCACGGGCTGGTGAATATAGGCGAGTCCGGCGGCTTTGGCGGCGGCCTCGATTTCGGCAGCCGGGGGCTGGCCGGGCTCTTCGCCGTCCGGGCGGTTGTTGATGATCGCGGCGAAGCCCTCCGCGGCGGCCTGTTTCACGTCGGCGACGGTGATCTGGCTTGCGACATGCAGTCGGGGTGTGAGTTCTTTACTGATCATGGGGTTCTCCTCGGGTGGCGGTTCGTCCCGAGCCTAAGTCAGGAGCGCCGGACAAAACAAGGGCATCGTTCAGCTGGTGCGCAGGCTGCGCAGTCCTTCCTGCAGGCGCAGCAGGTGATCTTCAAGCTCGGGGCCCTTGCGCTGGGCGACCCCGATCGCCAGCACGTCGATGACCACCAGATGGGCGATCCGGGACGACAGCGGTGTATAGAGCTGGAAGTCCTCGGTGACGTCGATGGTGATGGGAATGCTCGCCGCCGCGGTCACCGGCGTTTTACTGGGGGCGAGACCGATCACGATGGCGCCGTGTTTCTTCACCTGCTTGATCGAATCGAGCAGTGCCCGGGTGCGCCCGGACTGGGACAGGGCAACCACCACATCGCCCGGCTCCAGCGAGGTCGCCGACATGTTCTGCAAGTGAGGATCGGAATAGGCGGCGGTCGCCAGGCGCAGGCGGAAAAAACGGTGCTGGGCGTCGAAGGCCACCGGCGCCG
>DITZ01000043.1:990-3430 GCA_002422985.1 Sphingomonadales bacterium UBA6171 | reverse complement strand
TCGCCCCAGAGCGTGGCGACGGCGGCGGCGAGCGTTTCGGCGTCGGCGAATTTGCCGCCATTTTCGCCGTTGGTGCCGACGAAATCGGTGTCGCAGAACTGGCAGACGGCGGTGGCGCGATCGGCTTCGCGGCCGGACCAGAGATTGCAGCCGGCGAAGCGGAGGAAAACGGCGCGGGTGCCGGTTTGATGGCCTTCGCCCTGAAGGGTGAGGAAGGCTTCCTTTACGGTGTAAGTCATGGAGTGGGGGTGCCTGTGGGAGAGGAGGCGGCCCTGCCGCCACCGCGCGCATGGTCCCCCTCCCCCGCAGGCCTGGGAGGCGATTGATATTGTGTTGGGTCGGGGATGTTGGCTTCCTCGAAGCCTTTCCGGCGCAGGCGGCAACTGTCGCATTGGCCGCAATGCAGGCCGGCCGGGCTGGGGTCGTAGCAGGACCAGGTGGCGGCCATGTCGAGGCCGGCGGACCGGGCGGCAAGGATGATGCCGGCTTTGCTGAGGTGGAGGAGCGGGGTGTGGACGCGGTAGCGGGCGCTGCCTTCGACGCCGGCCTTGGTGGCGAGGTTGGCCATGGTTTCGAAGCTGTGGATGAAATCGGGGCGGCAATCGGGATAGCCGGAATAGTCCAGCGCGTTGACGCCGATGAGCAG
Source organism: Sphingomonadales bacterium UBA6171 (assembly GCA_002422985.1). Classification (GTDB taxonomy): domain Bacteria; phylum Pseudomonadota; class Alphaproteobacteria; order Sphingomonadales; family Sphingomonadaceae; genus Sandaracinobacteroides. The sequence continues at coordinate 2,784 of DITZ01000043.1, read as the reverse complement.
ATCGGATGCGCCCTCGGCCTCGGCCCAGCCGAGCGCGACCGAGAGGAAGATGGTGTTGCGCGCCGGGACATAGGTGATGGGGATGCCGGGCTGCACGCCATCTTTGGGGACGGCGATGTCGGCGGTGAGCGCCGAGCCGCCGAAGCCGCGCAGATCGAGCGGCAGTATGATGTGGCGTTTGACATGATAGTGGCGGGCCAGCGCGGCGGCGGCCGCCAGCTCGCGGCGGTGGCGCTGGTTATAATCGATGGTGAGCGCCAGCACCGTGGCGCCGGCCTTGTGCGCCATGGCAAGGCAGGTGGCGCTGTCCAGCCCGCCGGAAAGCAGCAGGGCGACAGTGCGGCCGTGGAGCCCGGCGAGGGGGAGCGTGTCTGTCATGCTGCGGGAGATAGGATAAATAGCGGGAATTTGCCACGGCGACGGTTTGCGGGGCGCGAAGATTTGGGGCATATCGCGCCCGTCCACCCCCAGCCATAGCGCCAAGCACCGGATTCGCCGCCCTTGCCCTACGCCATTGCCATTGCCTCTGACCATGCCGGATATGCGCTGAAGGCGCAGCTCGCCGATGATCTGCGCGCCGCCGGGCATGATGTGATCGATCTGGGCGCGAACGATGCGACGACCTCGGTGGATTATCCCGATTTCGGCCGGGCGTGCGGCGAAGCGGTGGCATCGGGCAGGGCGCGCTTTGGCGTGGTGGTGTGCGGTTCGGGCATCGGCATTTCGATAGCCGCCAACCGGGTGCCCGGCGCGCGCTGTGCGCTGGTGCATGACAATCTTTCCGCGCGGCTGGCGCGCCGGCATAATGATGCGAACATCATTGCGCTGGGCGCGCGGCTGCTGGGCATCGAGACGGCGCGCGATGCGCTGGCCGCCTTTCTTGCCACCCCGTTCGAAGGCGGCCGTCATGCCGCCCGTGTTTTGAAACTCGCCTGAAGGAGCGCCGTCCATGTCCAGCCAGCCCAGAGATGCCGTGATTGCGGACGGATTTTTTACCACCGGCCTGGCTGCGGCCGACCCGGCGGTGGCGGCGGCGGTTAATGGTGAACTGGCACGCCAGCAGGGACAGATCGAGCTGATCGCGTCGGAGAATATCGTTTCGCGCGCGGTGCTGGAGGCGCAAGGATCTGTTTTCACGAACAAATATGCGGAAGGCTATCCGGGCAAGCGCTATTATCAGGGCTGTGAACACAGCGATGTGGTGGAGCAACTGGCGATTGACCGGGCGAAGGCGCTGTTTGACTGCGCCTATGTGAATGTGCAGCCGCATTCGGGCGCGCAGGCCAATGGCGCGGTGATGCTGGCGCTGGTGAAGCCGGGCGATTCGATCCTGGGCATGTCTTTGGATGCGGGCGGGCATCTGACGCATGGCGCCAAAGCGGCGATGTCGGGCAAATGGTTTGCGGCGCACCAATATGGCGTGGACCCGGTGACACAGCTTATCGATTATGATGCGCTGGAGGCGCAGGCGATTGCCGTGCAGCCGAAGCTCATCATTGCGGGCGGCTCGGCCTATCCGCGCCTGCTGGATTTTGCGCGGTTCCGGGCGATTGCCGACAAGGTTGGCGCGCTGCTGATGGTGGACATGGCGCATTTTGCCGGGCTGGTGGCGGCCGGGGTGCATCCCTCTCCGCTGCCCTTTGCGGATGTGGTGACGACGACGACGCACAAGACGTTGCGCGGCCCGCGCGGCGGGATGATCCTTTCGAACAGTGAGGAACTGGGCAGGAAGATCAATTCGGCGGTGTTTCCGGGCATGCAGGGCGGGCCGCTGATGCATGTGATCGCGGCCAA
>DITZ01000043.1:0-883 GCA_002422985.1 Sphingomonadales bacterium UBA6171 | reverse complement strand
CCTGCAACAAGAATGGCGTGCCCTTTGATCCGCTGCCGCCGACGAAAACCTCGGGCATAAGGGTGGGGACGCCGGCGGGGACGACGCGGGGCTTCGGGCCGGCGGAGTTTGAGGCGATCGGGCATATGATTGCGGATGTGCTGGATGGGCTTGCGGCCAACGGCGCGGACGGCAATGATGCGGTGGAAGCCGATGTGCGGGCGCGGGTGAAGGCGCTGACGGATCGTTTTCCGATCTATGGCTGACAGCGGAAGGATGCGCGATGACCAACGGAAATGAAGCAGCGGGCGGCGGGAAGAAGCCTTCGGAGAAGGTGGAGAAGCTGGCGGACGAGGCCGTGGAGGCGGGGAAGCCCATCCTGGATTCAGAGGCCGGGCGCGCTGCCGTAAATGTGGCGGACAGTGTGTTCGACAAGGCCGGTGCGCTGACCGACAAGGCGCTGGATACCGAATGGGGGCGCAAGGTTTCGGATACGGTCGATCAGTGGACCGCCAAGGCGGTGGACAGCGAGGCCGGCAAAAAGGCGCTGGGCAGCGAAGCCGGGCAGACGGTGCGCAAGGTTTGGAATACGCCCATTGGCCGCAATGTGGGCACCGGGGTGGCGGTTGGCGCCGGCATCGGGCTGATCCTGCCCTTTGCCGGGCCGCTGATCGGGGCGGTGATCGGTGGTGGTCTGGGCTATCTGCGGACGTTGTCCAAAAAGCCCAAAGCGGACTGATGCGCTGCCCATTTTGTCACCATGACGACAGCCAGGTGAAGGATAGCCGGCCGACCGAGGATGGGAGCGCCATCCGGCGGCGGCGGCAATGCCCTTCGTGCGGGGCGCGGTTCACGACCTTTGAGCGGGTGCAGTTGCGTGAGCTGGTGGTGGTGAAGAAATCCG
>DITZ01000106.1 GCA_002422985.1 Sphingomonadales bacterium UBA6171 | reverse complement strand
GGCCCTCTTCGGGGCCGACTTTGTTTGGCCTCAAGCGCCGGGCGGCGACATCCGTCGCCTTTGCTGCCTCGCTAACGCTCGGGCGGCCGGTCGGCCTTGCGGCCCTCTGCGGGGCCGGGGTTTGGCAGGATGGGTAAAATAAGCAAGTCATCCCCGCGAAAGCGGGGACCCAGTCCTCGCCTGAATGCGCCACCGCACCCACTGGCTTCCCGCTTTCGCGGGGATGACACTCAAATTGGTAACTTCCGCAAATCTTGCAGTCGCGAAACGGGCTTCCATCTTTCCGCCTCACCCGCTAGCTAGACGCGCATGGATTTCAGCTTCATAACCGAACCGGGTGCCATGCAGGCGCTGGGCACCGTCATCATGATCGACCTGGTGCTTGCGGCCGATAATGCCATCATCATCGGCGCGCTCGCCGCCGGCCTGCCAGCGGCGGACCGGCGCAAGGTCATCGCGCTTGGCATGGTGTTTGCGCTCGTGATGCGTATCGCCTTCGCGCTCGTCGTCGTCCAGCTGCTCGACATCGTCGGCATCCGCCTTGCCGGCGGCCTGCTGCTGCTGTGGGTCTGCTACAAGATGTACCGCGAGCTGCGGCCCGACACCCATGTCACCATGGAAGACGGCACCGTCATCCACGATGCGCCCAAGCCCGCCAAAAGCTTCTGGAGCGCCGCCTGGGCCGTCGCCATCGCCGATCTTTCGATGAGCCTCGACAATGTGCTCGCCGTTGCCGGTGCCTCCAAGAATCACACCGAAATCATGGTGTTCGGCCTGGTGCTTTCCGTCGCGCTGATGGGCATCGCCGCCAATTACATCGCCCGGCTGATCGAGAAATACCGCTGGATCGGCTGGATCGGCCTCGCCCTCATCCTCTACGTCGCCATCGACATGATCATCGGCGGCGGACGGGACGTGGCAGCCGTCACCCCCTTCGGCCTGGGGGGCTAAGCCGCAAAGCAAACGGCGGGGCCGGCAAGCGCCGACCCCGCCGCCTTGTTCAGTTCAGGCCGTCACGCTCAGCGACTGGCGACGGCGACGGGCCGCGAAGCCCACCAGACCGAAACCGCCCAGCATCATCGCCCAGGTGGCGGGTTCCGGAACACTCGGGCCGCCCCAGGCCACCTCACCCACGGCGCAGGCCGGGTAGCTGCCAACGATGGGCTGCGGGCAGCCGTCCATCACCAGCGTCCACCAGCCGGTATTCGGCCGTTTGCTGAATTCATAAACGTCCGGCAGATAATCAACCAAAGGATTGTCCGTCGGCGTGATGCCGGCCAGCACCAGGTCCGTCAGTGCGCCGGGCGCGGCCCCATAATAGAGGTCGAACACGCCGATGCCGGAGCTTTCCTCGTTCCACAGCACAAAATGGTTGATGCCCTTGATCCTGGACGACGCGTCCACAAAATAGCTCACCGCAGCAGACGTGGTGCCGCTGTCGCTGAACCATTCATAGCCCGAGAAGATAGTCGTATGTGTAATCACAGCCGTAAAGGGATGCAGCGACGTGCCTTCATCGACATAGAAAGCCGCCAGGCCGGACTGATTGCGGGTTTCCAGTGGCGTACCAGATCCAATCCCACCGGAAATGATGGCATGATCCTTCGCCTCAACCAGCACGGCAGGTCCGGCATAGGCCGCGCCCGCCGTCATCATGGCGGCCGCAGCCCCCAATGTTGCAAATATCTTCATCACTCATTCCTCCTGTGCGTCCGATCATGTGCACGGGCATTCGCACCCCGCTTGTCCGGCACATCCGGCCCCTCGTCCGGATGCGGAAAGCCATGCATAAATTGTGCCAACACGGCTCCCAACCATTATCAGTCACTTACGGGCGCTATTTGGGCACCCTCCCTGTCATCATGTAAAATTGACCGACAGAATGAGCGATCCTAATATCTCATTTACCATATTATGAGCCTCACCCGGGCATCAGCAGCGTCGAACCCACCGTCTCCCGCGCCTCCAGCGCCCGGTGACAGGCAACCGCATCCCCCAGTGCAAAATGCTGCCCGATATGGGGCGCAATCACCCCGTCGCACAGTTTCCGCAGCACCGCCGACGCCCCAAGTTCGAAATCCTCCGCGCTCGCATAATAGTCAAACAGCGTCGGCCGCGTCGCAAACAGCGAGCCTTTTGTGGACAGAATTGCAAAATCCACCGCCCCCACCGGCCCCGACGCATTGCCAAAGCTCACCATCATGCCGCGTCTTTTCAGGGCGTCCAGCGAAGCCGTGAACGTGTCGCGCCCAACGCCATCCAGCACCGCGTCCACACCGCGCCCGTCAGTCAGCGCCCGCACCTGCGCCGGCACCTCATGATAGGCCAGCACATGATGGCAGCCCGCGGCCGCCGCAATCGCCCGCTTGGCGTCCGACCCCACCGTGCCGATCACCGTCACGCCCTTGTCCGCCAGCCACTGGCACAGCAGCACCCCCACGCCGCCGGCCGCCGCCGGCACCAGCACCGTGTCGCCCGCCTGCACCTTCGCGCAGCGCTCCACCAGAAACTCGACCGTGCAGGCTTTCAGCCAGATGGCCGCCGCCACCTCATCGCGCACTTGATCGGGCAGCTTCACCAGCGGCCGCGCCTCCATCGTGCGGCGCGTGGCATAGGCGCCCTGCCCGCCACCGAAATACACCACCCTGTCCCCCGCCCGCACATGGGAAACGCCCTCCCCCACCGCCTCCACCACGCCGGCGGCTTCAATCCCCAGCCCGGCGGGCAGCGGCATCGGATAGCGGCCGGAGCGATAATAGGTATCGATGAAATTCACCCCGATGGCGCTGTGCCGCACGGTCGCCTGCCCCGCGCCCGGTGCGGGCACCTCCACATCCTCCAGCCGCATCACCTCCGGCCCGCCTATGCCGCTCAACCGGATCGCCTTGTCACTCATTCTCTCTCTCCCCACAGGCACCACATGCCGCTGCGCCCGGCCAGACCGGCATGAACGCGGCCATCACCATCCGCCGCCCTTCGCCCGCCGCCCAGCCCGACTTGCCGGAATGTACAGGGTGGCATGCTGCCCGGCATCGGTCTAGATTCCGCCAAAGCCCAAAAGGGGCGGGAGGAAAATATGAACCAACCGTGGGATTTCGTGATCGTGGGTGCCGGCTCGGCCGGCTGCGCTCTGGCCGGGCGGCTCTCCGAAGATCCCGGCACCAGGGTCGCCCTGCTGGAAGCCGGCGGCAACGACCGGTCCATGCTGATCAACATGCCCGCAGGCATCGCGCAGATTCTGCCGCCGGAAAACAACAGCCCGATGAACTGGGGCTATTGGACGGAGCCGCAAGCCCATCTCGACAACCGCCGCCTCTATTGGCCGCGCGGCCGGGCGCTCGGCGGCTCCTCCTCCATCAACGGCATGGTCTATATCCGCGGCCATGCGTCAGATTATGACCGCTGGGCGCAAACCGGCTGCACCGGCTGGGGGTGGGATGATGTGCTCCCCTGGTTCCGCGCCTGCGAGGACAGCGATCGCGGGGCCAGCGACTATCATGGCACCGGCGGGCCGCTCGCCACCACCCGGCGGATGCTGCCGAACCCGCTGAACCACGCCTTCATCGACGCCGCCGCAGAGGCCGGCCACCCCCGCACCGACGATTTCAACGGCCCGCAGTTCGAAGGCGCCGGCAGCTATGACAGCACCATCAGGAACGGCCAGCGCTGGTCCGCCGCGCGCGCCTATCTCACACCCGAAGTGCGCCGCCGCCCGAACCTGAAGATCATCACCGGCGCGCTGGCCGAACGCGTGCTGTTCGACGGCAAACGCGCCACCGGCGTCAGCTACAGCGGCGGCAGGCAGGTGCATGGCCGGCGGATCATCCTGTCGGGCGGGGCCATCAACTCGCCGCAACTGCTGATGCTGTCCGGCGTCGGCCCGGCGGCGCATCTGGCGGCTCTTGGCATCACGCCCATCGCCGATCGCCCGCAGGTGGGGCAGAATTTGCAGGACCATCTGGACCTCATCGTCCAGTGGCGCTGCAACCAGCCCATTACGCTCAATGGCAACAGCAATCCGATTGCCAAGCTGGGCGCGGCGCTCAACTGGATATTCCGCAAGCAGGGCAACGCCAGCTATATTCCCACCGCCGTGGGTGCCTTTCTTTCCACGCGCGAAGGCCTGGCCGCGCCCGATGTGCAGTTGCATTTCATGCCGGCCAAGGGCAATGCCCATGGCGTTGGCGGGGTGCAGCCGGAACATGGCTATCAGGTGCATATCTGCCAGGTGCGGCCGGAAAGCCGCGGCGAAATCCGGCTGAAATCCGCCGATCCCACCGCCCATCCGGCGATAGACCCGCGCTATCTTTCCGCGCCGGAGGATCGGGAGACGCTGCGCAAAGGCGTCGTGCTCGCCCGCGCCATCGGTCGCCAGCCGTCGCTGGCCCGCTATTGCGCCGGTGAAGCCTGGCCGGGGGACGATGTGCCCGACGATGCACTGGATGGCCGCATCCGCCAATGGGCCGAAACCATCTACCACCCGGTCGGCACCTGCCGCATGGGGCCGGATGCCGATGCCGTCACCGACATCGCGCTCAATGTGAACCGCGTCGAAGGGCTGATGGTCATCGACGCCTCGGTGATGCCCTTCCTCGTCTCCGGCAACACCAATGCGCCCACCATCATGATCGCGGAAAAAGTCGCCGCCGCCATCCGCGCCACCCGAAAGCAGGCCCGCGCCGCCTGAGCGTCTTCAATCGCCGGAATATCACCAGGTTCAGCATCACGCCATATCGACCGCTGGCCCATGGATTCAATGCTCTGGCAGGCCTTGCCAACTGAGCCTATGGGGGCGGCCATGCGCGCCGCCCCCACCCCATCGCCCGCCGCGCTGTTTGCGCTGATCCTCGGCTCCACGCTGCTCGCCTTCGGGCCGATGCTGGTGCGGCTGGCCGATACCGGGCCGGTTTCTGCCGCCTTCTGGCGCATGGGGCTGGCAGCCCCCGTGCTGCTGATCCTTGCCGTCGCCCTCAATCGGCGGGCGGCCGCACCGCTCGCGCGGCACCAGTTGCCGCTGAAACTGGCGCTGCTGTCGGGTGCCTTCTTCGCCGCCGATCTCGCCGTCTGGCACATGGGCATCGTGCGGACCACCAGCGCCAACGCCACGCTGTTCGCCAACACCACCGCCTTCATGCTCGCCGGATGGGCCATTTTGGTGCGCGGCGAACGGCCCGGCGCGCGCACGCTCAAATCGCTGGCGCTGGCGGCGGCCGGCGCGCTGCTGCTGCTCGGCCATTCGGCGCAACTGTCGGGCGGCAATCTGCTGGGCGATGCGCTGAGCCTGCTCGCCGCCGCTTTCTACACCGGCTATCTGCTCACTGTCATGCGGCTCCGGGGTCGCTTTTCCACCGCCACGGTGCTGGCGCTCTCCACGCTGGCCAGCGCGACCCTGCTGCTGCCCGTCGCGCTTCTGGAGCCGGGCAATTTCTGGCCCACAGACTGGCGGCCGATTGTCGCGCTGGCCGTCTCCTCGCAACTGGCGGGGCAGGGGCTGATGGTGTTCGCCAGCGGGCGGCTGCCGGCCTTCATTCTGGGCATTGGCCTGTTGATCCAGCCGCTTGTGTCCGCCACCGCCGGCTGGCTGGTGTTCGGCGAGGCGCTTGGCCCTGTCGAAATGCTGGGTGCCGCCCTCATCCTCGCGGCGCTGCTCATCATCCGCCGCTAAAATCCGGCAGGCGCCTGACCGACGCCCCCACCCTCACCCATTCGTCACCCCGTGCCTGACACGGGGCAAGGCTTTCTTCCCCAACCCCGCGAAGAAAAGGCCAAACCCCGTGTCAAGCACGGGGCGACGGTCGAACAAGCACGGGGCGACGGTCGAAAGAGTGCACCCCCAAACACCCCCGGTTGACCCTCAGCGCCTCGCCGTCCTACATTTCGCCACATGGATCGCCGCACCTTTGTCGCCGCCAGCATGGCCGCCTCTCTCGCCCCCGCTCTCAGCAGCACCGCCCTTGCCAGCAGTGGAAAGCCCCCGATGAAGCCCCCCATTGCCCCCGTTCGCCCGCACAGTTTCACCCGCCACGGCATCACCATCAGCGATCCCTATTTCTGGCTGAAGGATCAGAGCTATCCCACCGTCGATGACCCTGACATCCTCGCCTATCTGAAGGCTGAAAACGCCTATTTCGAAGACCGGATGGGCCAGCATTCCATGCTGGTGGAAACGCTGTTCGCCGAACTGAAGGGCCGGGTGAAGGAGGATGACAGCGCCGTCCCCCATCAGGACGGCGATTTCCTCTATTGGTGGGCCTTCCAGCCCGGCGGCCAATATCGGCTATGGTATCGAAAGCCGGTCGCCGGCGGCGAGCCGCAACTGCTGCTTTCCGAACCGGCGCTGGCCGAAGGCAAGGAATATTTCCGCCTCGGCACCTTCGCCGTCTCCCCCGATGGCAGGCTGCTCGCTTACTCAGCCGACACCAGCGGCTCCGAACGCTATGTCATCGTCATACGCGATCTCGCCACGGGCAAAGACATCGAAACCGTCGCCAGCGACGCGCTGGGCGCCGCCGTCTGGACCCCGGATTCAAAACAGCTGGTCTGGACGCAAAGCTCCGCCGAATGGCGCCCCACCAAGGCCTGGCTGCACACGCTGGGCCAAAGCCAGGGCCAGTTGCTGCACGAGGAGAAAGACGCCGGCTACTGGGTGCAGGCCGCCGCGACGCAGGACCGCAAACATATCCTGCTCAACAGCTATATCCAGACCACCACCGAAGTCCGCCTGATCGACACCGCCAATCCGGCCGCGCCCCCACGCCTCATCCGCCCGAAAAAGGATGGCGTGCGCTACAGCGTCGATACGCGCGGCGACACGCTCTATATCCTCACCAACGAGGATCATGTGAATTTCGCGCTGAAAACCGCGCCGCTCGCCACGCCTGCAAACTGGACAGTGCTGATTCCCGGCAGCGAACGCAGCTACCTCACCGGCCACGCCGTTTTCGCCAGCTATATCGCGCTCGAAGAACGGCTGGACGGGCTGGACCAGATCCGCCTCCTCTTCCCCGACGGCCGGGATCAGCGCATCGCCTTTCCCGAAGCCAGCTACACCGTCTCGCTCGGCACCAATGCACAAGCCGACGCGCCGCAACTGCGCCTCGGCTATTCCTCCATGGTCACGCCGCAGACGGTGTTCGACTATGATGTCGCCGCCGGCAATCTCGCCGTCCGCAAGGTGCAGCAGATCCCGTCCGGCTATGACGCCAGCCAATATGCCACCGAACGGCTGATCGCCACCGCGCGCGACGGCACCAAGGTGCCGATCTCGGTCGTCTACAAAAAAGACTATAAGAAAGACGGCTCGCAGCCGCTGCACGTCTATGGCTATGGCGCCTATGGCATCAGCATGCCGCCCAGCTTCTCCGCCTCGCGCCTCACGCTGCTGAACCGCGGCTTCGCCTATGCCATCGCCCATATCCGCGGCGGCGACGATCTCGGCTATCAATGGTATCTGGACGGCAAGCTGGAAAAGCGCGCCAACACCTTCAACGATTTCATCGACTGCACCGAACATCTGCACCGGTCGGGTTTCGGCCGCGCCGGCTTCACCTCGGCATCCGGCGGCTCGGCCGGTGGCTGGCTGATGGGCGTCGTCGTCAACGAGCGCCCCGAACTGTGGCGCGCCATCATCGCGGATGTCCCCTTCGTCGATGTGGTGAACACCATGCTCGATGAATCGCTGCCGCTCACGCCCGGCGAATGGCCCGAATGGGGCGATCCCCGCACGGATGCAGCCGCCTTCAAGCGCCTCATCCGCCTGTCGCCCTATGAACAGGTGCGCGCCCGGAATTATCCGGCGATGCTCATCACCGGCGGCCTGTCAGACCCGCGCGTCACCTATTGGGAACCGGCAAAATGGACCGCGCGCCTGCGCGCCACCAAAACCGACGACAATCTGCTGCTGCTGAAGATCAACATGGGCGCCGGCCATGGCGGCAAATCCGGCCGCTTCGACAGCCTGCGCGAGCTGGCCGAAGAATATGCCTTCATCTTCACCGCATTCGATGGCGCGGCCAAAGCCTGATGTTCAGCATGGCGTTCCACCCGGTGCCCGATGACATCGACGAGAACGGCCATGTGAACAACGCCGTCTATGTGAACTGGCTGCAAATCATCGCCACCGCCCACTGGCGCGCGGTGGCGACCGCCGACATGCAGGCACGCTATTTCTGGATCATCCAGCGCCACGAGATCGACTATCGACGCCCCTGCCACCTGGGCGAAACACTCACCGCCACCACCTGGGGCGAAAACCCGCGCGGTGCCCGCTTTGATCGCTGTACCCGCATCACCGGCCCCGATAACAGCATCCGCGCCGAATCCCGCACCATCTGGGCGCTGATGGACCGGACCAGCAACCGCCCCGCCCGCGTCCCCCCCCAGGTCGCCGCGCTGTTCACGATGACGGCTTGATGCGTCAGGCGGCCAGGGGACTGCGCAACTTCCGCAATGTCTCCACTTCCTCGGGATGGCGCGCCAGCAGCTCGATCAGCCCGACGGCGGCATCACTTGGCGGATTCCGCCCGCTTTCATATTTCTGGAACGCGCGCTTGCCGCCGCCGATAATCAGGCCCGCCTCCTCCTGCGTCAGGCCCAATTGCCGCCGCACCGCCCGCACCCGCGCCGCATAGGCATCGCGCAGCGCCCTGAACGTCTCATCAGCCGCCTTGATATCCGCCCCCGCATGAATGGCGTCACTCCCGTCGTCAGGATACCAGCCCGGCACATCAACCGTTGCCGACAAAGAACCAAAGCGCACAATCTGCGGCCGCACATCCCTGCGCAGCAACTTGCCCGTTTCCGGGTGTGTCCTCGTATCCGTCACGCTCATTTCTCCTTGAAGGATAGCAGCGAAACATCAATCAGCGTCGATCCGGCAAACTTCAGATACAAGATCAGATCATCATAAGGCATGTTATAGCTGTCATGCCAGACATGGGCGTTGGGCGGACTGTGCGCAGTCTCTGATTTCATAAAATCTCCCGGCTCCAATGCCTGTATAACGTCAACAATATCTTCCAGCGCATAACCCAACGCCCGCGCCCCTTTCAGCGCCGTTGTCGTCACCTCAAGCCCCTCCACATCCGCAAACCTGGCCTGCAACGCGCGCAGATCATGGTGTGGCCGTCGCTTGACGGTCATCAGAAATACACCTTTAAGGTCATTATTGCAATCATATTCGCCGGTAGTGGGGAAGGGGCGCCCCTTCCCCACCCACCGCTATTTCGCCAGCGCTTCCTTCAGCCCCGGCGCGAATTCCGCGCCGTGCGGCACCTTGGCGCTCGATGCGCTCACCGTCGCGCCAATCGGCTCGGCGCGGCCGCCCAGACAGGCCTTCAGGAAATTCTCCGTCACCGCCATGAAGGCAATATTATTCGCCGGCCGGGCAAAACCATGCCCCTCGTCCGGGAACAGCACATAGGTGACGGGGATAGATTTCGCCTGCATCGCCGCGACAATCTGATCCGATTCCGCCTGCTTCACCCGCGGGTCATTCGCCCCCTGGCCGATCAGCAGCGGCTTGCTGATCTTGTCCGCATGCGTCAGCGGAGAGCGTTCCTTCAGCCACATGCGCCCTTCCTCCGTCTCCGGATCGCCCATCCGCCGGATCAGCTGCTTCCTGAAACTCTCCCAATAAGGCGGCACGGTGGAGAGCAACGTGTTGAGGTTGGACGGCCCCACAATATCCACCCCGCAGGCGAAAGTATCCGGCGTGAAGGTCAGCCCCGCCAGCGTCGCATAGCCGCCATAGCTGCCGCCCATGATGGCCACCCGGCTGCGATCGGCCACGCCCTGCTCCACCGCCCAGTTCACCGCGTCGATCAGGTCGTCGTGCATCTTCGCGCCCCATTCGCCGTCCCCGGCGCTGATGAAGCTCTTGCCAAAGCCCGTGGAGCCGCGGAAATTCACCTGCAACACCGCATAGCCCCGGTTCGCCAGCAATTGCGTCTCCCGGTCCATCCCATAGGTGTCGCGCGCCCAGGGGCCGCCATGCACCAGCAGCACCATCGGCAGCGGCTTGTCCGGCTTGCCCTTCACACTCACCGGCAGCGTCAGATAGGAAACCAGCGTCTTGCCATCGCGGGATTTGATTTCCACCGGCTGCATCTTCGCCAGCGGCGCGCCGGCCAGTTCCGGCCGCGTGTCGAACATCTTGCTGAGCGTCTTTGCCTTGCGATCATAAATCCAGCTGCTCGATGCCGCATCCGAATTGTCGGTCGCCACCACCCATTTATCGTCCGCATCGGTGCGCGAGCCGATCAGCCAGTGGCCCAGCTTTTCGTTCAGAAACGCAATGTCACCCGCGATGGACGGGTCCAGCACCTTCCATTCCGGCGTCAGATAATTCACCGCCACCGCCTGCAAGGCGTTGGTCGTCGGGTGGAACATCGCATTGTCCACATCCGCCCGGCCATCTTCGGCCAGCAGCGTCATCCTGCCGGTTTCAAAGTCCATCGCCCAGGCCGCCGCCGTGTCGCGGCCGCGCGCATCGATCCAGTATAGCGTCTTGCCATCGGCTGAAAAACCAAAGGCTTGAGTCGTCTGGCTGTCATCCAGACCAAAGCTCACAAATGGCTCGGCTGCCACCTTGCCGTCCGTAATGCGGAAATAATCCTGCCCGCCCGCCACATTGGGCCGGATGGCAACGCGCAGCTTCAGATGATCGTCGGCGATAAAGCCCGCGAACCCGTCATTCTGCTGCACCAGTGTCAGCTTGCCCGTCGCCAGCTCCAGGCTGTGCACATCATGCCATTTCGCATCCCGGTTGTTCATCCCGATCAGCACGCGATCCTTATAGATGTTGGATGTGCCAACCACCTGCACCGTCGTCTTTTCAAACGGCGTGAAATTCACCGGGGCGCCGCCCGCCACCTTCACCCCATAAAGCAGGAAATCCTCATTCCCGTCCTTGTCGTTGATGAACATGATCATCGACGAATCCGGTGCCCAGAAATGCTGGCGGATGGGCCGCTTGCTTTCATTGGTCAGCACCCGCGCCGCATCCGGCTGGTCCACCGGTGCCACCCACACATTCAGCACGCCATTGGAGGGCGCAATCCAGCTCAGCCACCGGCCATCCGGCGACATGCGCCCCTGCGCCTTCACCGGATTGCCGAAAAGCTTGTTGCGTTCGATCAGTGCGGTTTCCGTCATGCTGTTCCCTTGCGACAATGCAGGCATGGCCGTCGCGCACAAAAACAGCGCAAGGCCCACACGAATGGCGGTCTTCATCCCATCTTCTCCTACTTTTTCAGCAGTCCGGTACCCCTCAGCCCCGGAAGGCCATGAGCGCAGCATAACAGCAAGCCCCCCCAAAACAACCTCTCCTCACCGCGAGGCGGTCGGCGCACCAGGCGACGGGAGAGGCAGCGCGAGAGGCGGCGCGAATAGTGGGGTCAAACAAGACAAAAGGGCGGGAGTTTCCTCCCGCCCTTTCCGGCTCTGGCACGTCCGCGAACCGGCGCTGCGCGCCGGCCACGGCAGCGTGGCGTCAGAAGTCCATGCCGCCCATGCCGCCCATGCCGCCGGGCATGCCGCCGCCCGCCGGCTTGTCGTCCGGCAGTTCGGCAATGGTCGCCTCGGTGGTGATCAGCAGGCCGGCAACAGACGCCGCATCCTGGAGCGCGGTGCGGACAACCTTGGTCGGGTCAACCACGCCTGCCGCCAGCAGGTTTTCATACACGTCGGTCTGCGCATTATAGCCCAGCGTCACGTCATTGGCTTCCAGCAGCTTGCCGGCAACAACGGCGCCATCGGCACCGGCATTCTCGGCAATCTGGCGAACCGGCGCCTGCAACGCGCGACGGATGATGTCCACACCGCGGGTCTGATCGTCATTGGCACCCGTCAGGCCCTTCAGCGCATGCGTTGCATAAAGCAGCGCGGTGCCACCGCCGGGAACAATGCCTTCTTCCACGGCAGCGCGCGTCGCGTTCAAAGCATCCTCGGTTTTGTGCTGGCGGGCTTTTTGCTCAATCTCGGTGGCCGCGC
>DITZ01000045.1 GCA_002422985.1 Sphingomonadales bacterium UBA6171 | reverse complement strand
GCAACCGGCTGGATGCGATCGTGCCCTTCGATTATCTGCCGCCCAGCGTTGTGGCGCGGGTGATCGACAAATTCATCATCCAGCTGGAACTGCAACTGGCCGAGCGCGACGTGCACATCGCGCTGGAAGAAGAGGCGAAGGCCTGGCTGATCGAGCGCGGCTATGACAGGCTCTATGGTGCCCGGCCGCTGGCCCGGCTCATACAGGAAGTCATCAAGCGGCCGCTGGCGGATGAGCTGTTGTTCGGCAAGCTGGTGAATGGCGGCGAGGTGCGGGTGCATGTGAAGGACGACAAGCCCGCGTTTGAAATCATCGCCGCCGCGCCGAAGAAAAAGGCGAAAAAGGGCAGGCGCAAAGCCTCCACCGCACCGGTGGAGGGCGAAGCCTGACCATTGCGGGCGGGAGGGCGAAGCCTGACTATTGCGGGCGGGAGGGCGAAGCCTGACTATTGCGGGCGGGAGGGGTGGCGCATAGCCAACCCCCGCCCGCAGCGCTGCTGCCTGACCGCCGGCAAACGCCCTTTCGAAGGCAACAGCGACAATCCGGTCCGCATCTCCATCGGAGTCGAAGACCCGGACGACCTGATCGCCGACTTCGAACAGGCGCTGGACCGGGTCCAGATCATTACACCGTTTTCGGTTCATTTTTCTGATTGAACCTAAAATGGTTCCTATTATATATTGACCCATATCCGGTTCACTATTAGAGATGGATTTGTGGCCAGTCAGCACCAACTCCACGGAATCGTCATGGGCGATATTATCGCCAGCGAGCGTGCAACCTCGGTGGAGGAGCTCCATCAAATCTTTAACCGCGCTATCCGCGAGCATAATGCAACCTATGCCGGCCAGCTGGTTTCACCACTGACCATAACGCTCGGCGATGAATTTCAAGGACTTACAACCAGTCTCGCAGCCGGTGCCGCCATCGTGCGCAGCCTTCGGCTACAGCTTCTTTCCCGTAAGGTGGAATGCCGTTTCGTGATCGGGCAGGCGGAGGTCAGGACTCCGCTCAATCGTGACAATGCATGGAACATGATGGGGCCCGGACTGGCGGACGCGCGAGCCAAGCTTGGCCAGAAGCGAAAGCATTCGGCCTATGCTTTCTCTTTGCCGGCGCATGGCTTGATGCAAACCATCCTCGACGCAATTGGTGCCGGGCTGACCGTGATTGAGCGTGGCTGGACCGATCATCAGCGCAGTTTTGTCACGATGGCGCTTGGCGGAAAATCATCAGCTAAGATCGCCCTGGAACAGCATGTCACCAATCGCTCGGTCTATAAGGTGCTTGCCGCCGCCGACATGGAGGCCTGGAAGATGCAATGGTCGGCGATTGATGCCGCGCTGGCCGCACTGGACGCGGAGTCGCAACCATGATGCTGTGCACCATCATCGGCAATCTGATGCTGGCGGCCGGAGCGCTGATGCTGCTGACCACGGCCGGAAACCGGGCATGCCGCCTGTTGTTTGCCGCAACAGGCATGGCGAAAAACAACAGCCAGCCCGATAGTCCCGCTGCGGCCGGCTGGGCCATCGGCGGATTGGAGCGCACGATCTTTGCCATCGGCATAATCGTCTCCAGTTGGGAGGTTCTCGCGGTCGTCATCGCGCTCAAGTCCGTCGCGCGCTACAAGGAACTGGACGAAAAGCTGCCGGCGGACTATTTTCTGGTCGGTTCGATGTTCAGCATCATATGGGCGGCCATCGTCACGACGGCATGGATGATGGTCGACCGTCGCTATGGTGCAGGCATCAGCGGGATTCTCGCCACATTCCTCAATCCATCAGCCGCATAGGGCTTCATCCTGCTCCGCCGCCCTGTGAACGCCTTATTCAGCCCAGCGGATCAGGCCCGAAGCGATTGGGGCCGTTGGTGCCGCGCGTGGCGAAGAAGATGATGAGGATGATATTGCCCAAAAACGGCACCAGCGAGATGAGATACCACCAGCCGCTGCGATCGGTGTCGTGCAGGCGACGGATGGAGACGGCGAGCGACGGCAGCAGCAGCAGAAGCGCCACAATCAGCGTTACATAGGGCACCAGCTCCGGGTCCGGCTCTATCGTCCACAGGCCGTCGATCCAGGTCGTCAGCAGATAAATGATCATGATGAACAGCGTGAACCACCAATATTCCGCCCGCCGCGCGCGGCCGGAAAAGCCCGCAAATTTGCCGAAACAGGTGCGAACAGCCTCGATGAACCCCATGACAGCCCCTTCCCCGACAGGAAGGCGCAGGCTGCACGGAAATCAGCGGCCACGCAACAGCGCGGGCCGGACGATTATTGCCTGGGGGCGATCGCCAGCAGTTCGACATCGAACTGCAAAACCGCGTTGGGCGGGATCACCCCACCGGCACCGCGCGCGCCATAGCCAAGCTCGGGCGGAATGGTGAAGCGATATTTGGCACCCGGCCGCATCAGTTGCAGGCCTTCGGTCCATCCCGGAATCACGTCCGCCACGCCAAAGGCGGCGGGTTGGCCGCGCGCGATCGAGCTGTCGAACACGCTGCCATCCGCCAGCCGGCCTTCATAATGCACCAGCACCATGTCGTCCGCCGCCGGGCCGGGGCCTTCGCCCGCTGCCAGCACTTCATATTGCAGGCCGGATTCGGTGACTTTCACGCCGGGTTTCTCCAGATTGGCGGCCATGAAGCTGTCGGCCGCCCTGGCAGGCGCGCGCAGCGGCAAGGTGCCCCAAAGGGCAAGACCGGTTGCCAGCGCAATGCCGACCACACCCGCCACGACCCATTTGCCAAATCCATAAGATTCAGCCGCCGCATCAGCCATCATGTCCTCCGGCTATGTGGCGCGACCATAGCCGCGCCATCAGATTATGCCCCGAAACGTCAGGGGCGGCGTGGCAGCCCTTAGCGGACGCCGTCGCGCTCCGCACGCTTGCGGTCCAGCTTGCGGGCGCGGCGAATGGCCGCCGCCTTTTCGCGGGCACGCTTTTCGGAGGGCTTTTCATAATGGCGGCGAAGCTTCATCTCGCGATACACGCCTTCACGCTGGAGCTTTTTCTTCAGGGCCCGCAGTGCCTGATCGATATTGTTGTCGCGAACGATGATTTGCATGCCTGCCACTAACTCCATTCACGGGTTCGCGCCTCAGCATGACGCGCCCTTGTCAAAATACCATATGCCGGTGAGGCATGACCTACCGGGGTGAAGGGCGCGCCTTAACAGAAGCCCCCGAATGCTGCAAGCAGAACTGGTCCTTCCCGTAACCCGCGCCAGCCGCTATTCTGCGCCGATGCCTGACCTGACCGCCCTCACCCTCGACCAGCTGCGCCCCCATATCATCACCGCCATGCTGCCGCATGTGCCGTTCGACGGCTGGAGCGACAAAGCGGCCGCACAGGCAGAGGCCGAGCTGCGCCTCACCCCCGGCACCGCACGGCTGGCCTTTCCCGGCGGCGCGTTTGATCTGGTATCCGGCTGGATTGCCATTCTGGACGCGGCGATGGCTGAGGCGCTCGACACGCCGGACTTTCGCGCCATGAAGGTGCGCGCGAAAATCACCACCGCCATCCGCACCCGGCTGGCGCTGGCAGCGCCGCACAAAGAGGCATTGCGCAGCGCCTCCCTCGTGCTTGCCCGACCGGAAAATCTGCTGAAGGCGTCAAGGCTAGGCTGGCATGCCGCGGACAGCATCTGGCATGCGGCCGGCGACAGCTCCACCGACTTTAACCATTATAGCAAGCGCATGCTGGCCGGCGCCGTTTATGGCGCGACATTGCTCTATTTCCTGAATGATAACAGCGACGGCCATGCCGACAGCTGGGCCTTCCTTGATCGCCGCATCGCCGATGTGATGAACATCGAATCGCTGAAGGCGCGCCTGCGCAGCGACGGCCATGCGCCCAGCCTCGCCCGATTCCTTGGCCGCCTGCGTTACCCGCAAAAGGGCTGAACCGCGCGCACCCCTTGCGCCACGCCGGCTAATTGCTAAAGATTCGCAAGTGACCAATCTGGATTCGCTTGCCCCCGGCCGCCACGCCATCGTGGGCGCCATTGATTCCGCCCTGCCGGCGGATCTCGCCAGTCGCCTGCTGGAGCTGGGCTTCGAGCCTGGTGCCGATGTGGAACTGCTGCACCGCGCGCCGCTGGGCGGCGATCCGCTGGCCGTGCGCGTGGGCGGCACGCAGGTCGCCATCCGCCGCGCCCTCGCCCGCGCCATCAGCGTGGAGCCGGGAGCCGCCGCATGACGCCGCTGGTCGCCGTGATCGGCCATCCCAATGCGGGCAAGACCTCGCTGTTCAACGCCCTGACCGGCGCGCGCCAGAAGGTCGGCAATTATCCGGGCGTGACGGTGGAGCGGAAATCCGCCCTCCTCACGCTGCCGTCGGGCCGGCAGGCCAGTCTGATCGATCTGCCCGGCTGCTACAGCCTCACGCCCCGATCGCCGGATGAGGCGGTGACGCGCGACATGCTGATGGGCCGGCAGGCGGGCGAGCGGCGGCCCGATCTGATGCTGATCGTGGCGGATGCGACCAATCTCGCCACGCATCTTCGTTTTGCGCTCGATGCGCTGCGGCTGGGGATTCCGGCCATTCTGGCGCTCAACCGCATGGATCTGGCGGCGCGTGACGGCACGATTCTCGATTCGGCCACGCTCGCCACCCGGCTGGGCATCCCGGTTGTCGAAACCGTCGCCGTTCGCCGGCGCGGGCTGGACACGCTGCTGAAGGCGGTGGACAGCGCGCTGGATCGGCCCGCCAGCCCGCCACCCGCCGAGCCGGCACCGGCTGACCCGCGCGCGCTGGGCCGCGAATCCCGTGCCATCGCCGCTGCCGCCACGCTGGCCGAGGGGCAGGTGCGCCGCACCAGCCGCCAGCTCGATTCAGTGCTGCTGCATCCTGTGGCCGGGCCGATCATCCTGGCTGCCATCCTGTTTCTGATGTTCCAGGCGGTGTTCGCCTGGGC
>DITZ01000092.1 GCA_002422985.1 Sphingomonadales bacterium UBA6171 | reverse complement strand
TATGATCCAGCGTTTCCAGCGGGATGTTCCCGGTTGGCGCATCAAGGTGATAAACGGAGGATAGGATGAGCTGCATCGGCGAGCCTTTGGCACCGACCACCAGATCAACGCCCGCCGCGTNNCCAGCGCCAGCAGCAGCACATTGAGCGCGGTGGGGAGCGCGCGATCCTTCAGATAGGCGATGGCCAGGCCGAACATCAGGCGGCGTCTGCCAGCAGGCCATCCGCGCCGAGCCGGATGGCGCGGTGGAAATGGGCGGCCAGCCGGTCGTCATGGGTGATGACGAGCAGCGCCGCGCCATTGTCGGCCGCGCTTTCCTTCAGCAGCGCGGCAACGGTGGTGGCGTTCGCGGCATCGAGCGCGGAGGTCGGCTCGTCTGCCACCAGCAGGCGCGGGCGGGTGACAAGGGCGCGGGCAATGGCGGCGCGCTGCGCCTCTCCCTGTGAGAGTGTGCGCGGCAGGGCGTCGGCCCGGTGCGAGAGGTTGAGCCGTGCCAGCAGGCTGTCGGCAAAGGCGGCATCCGCCGGCAGCCCGGCCAACTGGCGCGCCAGCGCCAGATTGGCGCGCACGCCGAGCGCGGAGACCAGCCTGAGCGTCTGGAAAATCAGCCCCAGCGTTTCGCGGCGCAGCACGTCGCGCGCCGGTGCGGGCAGCGCGCCCATGGACCGGCCGTCCAGCAGCACCCTGCCCTGCTGCGGCGTGCGGAGGCCGGCCATCAGGTTCATCAGCGTCGTCTTGCCGGAACCCGACGGGCCGAGCAGCAGCGCCGCTTCGCCTTGCGCCAGCGCGAAAGAGAGCGGCCCCACGCCCTGACCGCCGGGATAGCGCCAGGCGAGCGTTTCGACGGACAGGATCATGGCAGCCTGCCTATGCTATCCCTGCTGCGTGCGGAAGCCCGGCAGGAAAATCTTGCGGACACTGATGAAAACCGTGCGGCCCAGCGGGTCCAGCAGATTGGGCTGATAGCCGATGGGGGTGTTGCCCTCCCGATCCTGCACCTGCTGGCGGGCGTTGAAGAGATTGTCCACGCCCAGCGTCATGCGCGCGCCGCGCAGCAAGGGATGTTTGCGCGCCACGCCCGGCCGCTGGCCGAAATCGACGAACAAGCGCAGATCGGTGGACATATAGGGCGAGAAGAACAGATCTTCCGGCGTGGGCGCGCCGCCCGGTTCCGCCAACAGGGTGGTGCCGGATTTCCAGGTGGCGGACAGGCGCGAGCCGATGCCATTTTTGGCGCCAAAGGCGCGCGCCTCGATCTCGTGGCGGGACACGCCGCCCCGGCTGCCGGTGGCGGAGCCGTTCAGCAGATCGAGCACCGGCACGCCATCGCGGATGCTGATTTCATCCTGGAAGCGCATGGTGTGGTAGAGGGTGAGGTTCATGCGGCCCTCGCCGGGGCGCATGCCGCCGCGCATGCCACCACCACCGGGGCCGCCAGCCATGCGCGGACCGCCGCCTGCCGCCGGGGTGCCGGGGGCGGGCTGGGTGCCGGGGCCGGGTGTGCCGGCCGGCCGGGGCGCGCGGGCGCGGGCTTCGGCCATGCGCGCTTCCATCGCGGCCTTTTCCCGCGCGCTGGCCTCCAGCGTTTCCGACCAGCTGATGCCCCAGCGCAGTTCCTGCCGGTCCTGCGACCGGAAGTTCACCGGGCGGTTGTCGATTTGCAGCAGGCGGCCGCTCGCGTCGCGCAGGAAACGGTTTGGGAAAGCGGCCTCGATCTCCGGCGTGTTGGTGGGAAAGCCGGACACGGGATTGCTTATATGGCTGTCGATGAAATCGGCGCGGATGGAGAAGTCCGTGTCCTTTATCGGCTGGATGTTCATGCCCAGCTTCAGCACACGGCGCGAATCAGACAAAAGGTCGCGGTTGCCGCCATCCAGCCGGGTGATGTCCACCGTTTCGCCGTTGACGAAATCAAAGACGCGCACATTGGGGGTGGCGAGCAGCGGATCGCCCAGTTGCGCGATGCCGGGCGCGCCCTGTTCATGCGTGCCCGACGCCAGAAAGGAGATGAAATCGGCCGGGCGCCAGTTCAGGCCATAGCCATAGGTGGTGAGCGTGCCGAAATCGGACAGGCTTTCAACCGCGACATTGCCGTTGAGCGACAGGTCGCCAATCGCCGACAGCACGCCACGGCGGCGGCTTGAGATGGGGAGATCGACATTGGCCGTGAACTCGCCCCTTGTGCGGCCAAGGGCGGATTTGGTGATGACGCCGGCGCGCTGGCTTTCATTATCCTGATCCTGCCGCTCCACGCCGGCGCGCAAACTGGTGGTGATGCGGCCGGCCGGCAGTTCGGCCAGCGCGCCGTTGAGCAGGAAATCGGCCTGTCCGGAGCCGGTTCTGGTGCGCGCGCTATCGGTGCGCAGCACGCCGCCGCTGCCTTCGCGATCCGTGTCGGTGTCGGACGTGGCATAGTCGTAGGAGGCGGTGAGCGACCAGCGCCAGTCGCCGATGGGGCCGTTGACGGCGGTGCCGGCGCGGGCCGAGCGCTGCTGGCGCAGACGTTCGAGCGGGTCGGCCGCCGCACCGCTGGCAAGCGCGGCGGACGGCAGGCCGTTCAGTGAGCGGCTGTCGGTCGCCTCGAAGCGGGTGTTGACCGAGGCGGTGACATGTTCGGAAAGTCCGCCGCTCCAGCTGCCGCCGATCTGCACATTGTCGCTTTGGGAAAGGAGGCTGCGCTGTTCGGCGTTGCGGGCGGCCTGTGCCCGGTCTGTCGCCGGATCCACCAGCACATCACGCCAGCTTTCGCGCAGCATGGACTGATGCTCATACTGGCCTTCGATGCTGATGCGCGTGCCGTTGCGGATGCGCAGGATATTGCCCTCCGCCTCCATCGTCGGGCGGCCGCCGTCGGTGGCGAATTTCGGTTCCAGTTGCACGGTGACGGCGCGGAAACGTTGGCGCAGCACGAAATTGATGACGCGCTGATCGGCGCGATAGCCATAGCGCAGCGCCACTTCCTCTGGCAGAATGTCCACCCGTTCAATGGCTTCGGGCGGCAGGTTGCGGATTTCCTGGAAACCCGATGTGCGGCGGCCATCCACCAGCACCACCGGCGGGCCATCGCTGCGGCCACGGCCGGAACGCAGCTCGGGGCCGAGCGCGTCGATGAGATCGGAGATGCTGCCGGCGCCCAGCGCGCGGATGTCGCGCGGGCCCAGCTGCACCTCGGGCTGAATGTCGCCCTCCACCGCGCCGCGCTGGCGGCCGACCGAGACGAGAATCTCCTCCACCTCCGCGTCTACCTGTGTCGGCGCGGGGAGCGCGGGCGTGTCGCTGACGGCGGTTTCCGCCTGTCTGGTCTGGCTGGCCGGTGCCGGCGCGGCGCTGATGGCGGGGGCGGTCTGTGCGGCGAGTGGATGTGGCAGAACGGCCGCCAGCAGAAGGAGGGATTTATATGTCATGTCAGTCCTGAAGCAATACGGGGTGCGCGTGACAAATCCCCCATGAACATTGCCCGAACGGCGCGATGATGTCCCTGTTTGCCGGCGAAGGCACGGGCAGCGTGGATTTGCGGCAACAGCTGCTTATCATGGCGGCCATGAACGCCATGATTCGAACGAGTGCGCTGCTGCTGGCCGCGCTGTTTGCCGCGCCGGTGCCGGCACAGGATGCGCCGCGCACGGTGCAGGTGCTGCTGACCACCAGCGCCGGGCCGATTACCCTGGTGCTGGAGGAGGAGCGCGCACCGCTCACCACCGCCAATTTCCTGCGCTATGTCGATCAGCAGCGGCTGGACGGGACGAGCTTCTATCGCGCGGTGAAGCTGCGGGCGGAGCCGATGCTGGGGCTGGTGCAGGGCGGGGTGAAATCTGACCCGAAGCGCAGCCTGCCGCCGGTGGCGCACGAACCGACGACGATAACCGGCCTGTCGCATGTGGACGGCACGCTGTCGCTGGCGCGCGCGGCACCGGGGAGCGCGACGGCGGATTTCTTCATCTTGGTGGGGGATTTGCCGTCGCTGGACGCTGATCCCAAGGCGGCGGGGGATAATATGGGTTTCGCTGCCTTTGGGCGGGTGGGGGACGGGATGGATGTGGTGCGCACGATCCTGAACGCGCCCACATCACCCACCGAGGGCGTGGGCGTGATGAAAGGGCAGATGCTGGAGCCGGTGATCCGGATTATTTCGGCGCGGCGGGTTCGGTGATGGGGGGTGGGGTCAGCGACGTCGCGGTGAAGTCGCCTAAGGCTCCAGATCCTCCAGCGTTTCCAGGCGGGCGTAAAGCGGGGCGAAATCGGCTTCCAGCGTCTGGCGCAGCAGGTCTTCAAAGCTGTCGATGACGAAATAGGCGTCCTGGAAACGGTCGATGCGGTATCGCGTGCGCATCACCCGCTCCAGATTGAAGGCGGGGCGGCGGGGCCGGTCGCTGTCCAGCGCATACAGGCTTTCGGCGTGGGAGGAGACGATGCCGGCGCCATAGATGCGCGGGCCGTCTTCGCCGCGGATCAGCCCGAATTCCACCGTATACCAATAGAGCCGCGCCAGCTTGTGCAGCGCGCCAAACCGGATGGAGCGCAGGCCGCCTTCGCCATAGGCCTGCATATAATCGGCGAACAGCGGGTGCGCGAGCAGCGGCACATGGCCGAACACATCATGAAACACGTCCGGTTCCTGAAGATAGTCTGTCTGTTCCGGGGTGCGCAGGAAATTGCCGGCCACAAAGCGGCGGTTGGCCAGATGCTCGAAAAACACGGCATCGGGCACCAGACCCGGCACGGCGACCACCTGCCAGCCGGTGGCGCGCATCAGCCGGTCTGACAATGCGCCGAAATCGGGCACGCCGCCGGCGTCCATCCGCAACAGCTTCAGGCCGGCCAGAAACTCCGGCACCGCGCGGCCGGGCAGCAGGCGGGACTGGCGATCGAACAGATGATCCCACAGCCGATGGTCCTGCGCGGTGTAATGCGCCCAGTTCTGCGGCACGGTCCAGTCCGGCGCGGCCCCTGCGGGCGGAGCTTCGCAAATATCCTGCATCGGCAGATAATAGCGCGCCAATCCGGCCCTGTCTCTTGAATTGCCATCTATCTGGTCTAGGCTGCCGCTGCGCGCCGTTGGGCGACGGCGCGACGACAGAGGGGATATGATGATACCTGTCATCGATCATGTCGCAACCATCGGCGCGGCCGGCCTGTCCGGCGCGAGCGGGGGCGCGGCATTTTGCCTTCCCCGCATGCCCGGCCCCACTTCCATCCGTTTTGACCTGCATCAAGGCCGGCGTGCCGGCGATGGGCCAAGGGCGGACAATCACGGCAGCCGCGCGGTCCATTCCGCACGGTTTCAGCCCAAGTGCAGGAACATAGCATGACAGCAGCCATCCAGGCCGGCGCCTCCATCCTGTTTGCCATCATGGCGCTGTTCATGATCGCGACCGCGCACAGCGGCGGGTTCGCCTTTCACGGCGCGATCATCCTCATCGCCTCGCTGCTGGCGCTTGCCACCACCGTCGGCCGGCTGAAGCCGACGACCGACGGCCGCTGGATTCTCAGCCCGTCGAGCGGCAATTATGATGATGGCGTCATCATGGCCGGCATCATCGCCACCTGTTTCTGGGGCGTGGTCGGCATGCTGGTGGGCGTGGTGGTGGCCGCGCAGCTCGCCTTTCCGCTGTTGAACCTCAATCTGGAATGGACGACCTTTGGCCGGCTGCGGCCGCTGCACACCTCCGCCGTGATTTTCGCATTCGGCGGCAATGCGCTGCTCGCCACCTCTTTCCATGTGGTGCAGCGCACCTGCCGCACCCGGCTGTTTGCGCCGGAACTGGCCTGGTTCGTGTTCTGGGGCTATCAGCTGTTCATCGTGCTGGCGGCGACCGGCTATGTGCTGGGCATCACCCAGTCCAGGGAATATGCCGAGCCGGAATGGTATGTCGATCTGTGGCTCGCCGTCGTCTGGGTCTCCTATCTCGCCGTATTTGTGGGCACCATCGTGAAGCGGCGCGAACCGCATATCTATGTGGCCAACTGGTTCTATCTCGCCTTCATCATCACCATCGCCATGCTGCACATCGTCAATAATCTGGCGGTGCCGGCCGGGTTCAGCGAGAAGAGCTACAGCCTGTTCGCCGGGGTGCAGGATGCGCTGACCCAATGGTGGTATGGCCATAATGCCGTGGGCTTCTTCCTTACCGCCGGCTTCCTGG
>DITZ01000081.1 GCA_002422985.1 Sphingomonadales bacterium UBA6171 | reverse complement strand
TGGACGGCGACCTGTGGCGCATCCGTGCCGCCGCCCGCTCCTTCCTGCACCATCAGGTCCGCTCCATGGTCGGCGCGCTGGTGCTGGTGGGCGAGGGGCGCTGGACGCCGTCGCAGGTCCGCACGGCGCTCGACGCGCGCGACCGCGCCGCCCTTGGCCTCAACGCGCCACCCGACGGCCTGTGGTTCACTTCCGCGCATTACCCGGACGACATAGTGTGAATATGTCGGGACAGCTTACAGATTGCACTGCACAATATCCGGCAAGCTTTTGAATTTGCTGGTTTGGCATTATGGCACGATAATTGCATGGCCCTAAGCAAAGAGCCAGGGGATGGCAGCTATCCGCGGAGTATCCTTGTAATGTCCGGCAAACGTCCAACCGGCCTGAAGAATGTCATCCTGGTGTGGGTGATCGGCCTGACGCTGGGCATCGGCGCCGGGGCGCTCACCGCGATGCTGCTGCTGCCGTCTGAGGCCGAACCGCCGCCGGCGGATTCGACGCTGGCCGACAAGCTGAACGGCGAAGGCTCCTGATCCAGCCTTTGGCCGGGAATCCAGTTTCTCAAACCAGAAGTTCCATGGGCGCAGGATGCCCCAGAAACGCCTCCGGGCTGGCCGTTCGGCCATAGGCGCCGGCCATGAACAGGGCGATCAGGTCGCCCACTCGCCCTTGCGCCAGGTCCAGCTTTTCCCCCAGCCGGTCCAGCGGCGTGCACAGACAGCCCACCACATTGGCCGTCTCGCGCGCGCCATCATGGCTGGCGTTCACCAGCGGATAGTTGCGCCGGATCACCGTGCCGAAATTGCCGGTCGCCGCCAGTTGATGATGCAGGCCGCCATCCGTCACCAGAAACCGCTCGCCGCCCGATAGCTTCCGGTCCACGATGCGCGTCAGATAGACGCCGGCTTCCGCCACCAGCCAGCGGCCCAGTTCAATGGCGAAAATGGTGTCCGCCAGCCCCGCGGGCCGCGCGGCGAGACTGTCGGCGAGCGCCGCGCCCACGGCCTCCACGTCCAGCGCCTTGTCTGCCGGGAAATAGGGCACGCCAAAGCCGCCACCCAGATTCACCATGGGCAGCGGGCGGCCGGCCGCCAGTTCCGCGGCCAGCGCGATCGACAGCCGTTGCGCCTCTGCCAGGGCGGCAATGTCCAGATTCTGCGAGCCGGCAAAGATGTGAAAGCCGCGAAAATCGAGCGCCGGATCGTCCATCTCCACCATCAGTGCCGCCGCCTGATCGGCATCGATGCCAAAGGGCCGCGCCCCGCCGCCCATCCGCATGCCCGACCCCTTCAGCTCAAAGGGCGGATTGATGCGCAGCGCCACCCGCGCCCGTGCGCCCATCAATTGTGCCGCCGCCCGCGCCCGCGCCAGTTCGCCCGCGGATTCGACATGCAGTGTCACGCCGGCCGCAATCGCCGCCCGCAATTCCCGGTCGCGCTTCCCCGGCCCGGCAAAGCTCACATGATCCGCCGCCATCCCCGCGGCCAATGCGCGGTCCATCTCGCCGGCAGACGCCACGTCAAAACCGTCCACCCGACCCGCCATATGCGCCAGCAGCGCCGGCAGCGGATTGGCCTTCACGGCATAATGCAGCCGCACGCCTTTGGGCATCGCCGCGCGAAACCGCCGAACCCGCGCATCCATGATGGCGCGGTCATACAGGAACAGCGGTGTATCGCCCGCGTCGGCCACCCAGTCCGCCGCCGTCCGCCCGGCCACCAGCAGCCGCCCGGCCGCGTCGCGCATGAAGCCGGGCGGCATGCGATCACCCGTCATGGCCCGAAACGCGCCTTCAGGGCCGGCCGGTCGATCTTGCCATTGGCCGTACGGTCCAGCGTGTCGAGCCAGACGATGCTGGCCGGGTGCATGAAGGGCGCCGCCTCGCGCCGCAGCCAGTCCCGCAGCCGCACTTCGGCTGCCGCCGCCGTCAGCCCGTCGGCCGGAGTCGCCAGCAGCCGTATCACCTGCCCCGCCGTCTCGTCCGCCAGGCCAAAGGCCATCGCCTCTGTCACCGCGCCGCTGGCATGGGCCAGTTCCTCGATTTCGGTGGGGGAAACCCGCATCCCCATCGTCTTGATCGTCTCGTCCGCCCGCCCCACAAAGCTAAGCAGGCCATCGGCCCCGCGCACCACCGTATCGCCCGACCAGACCGCCATCCCCCCCAGCGCCGAAGCCGCAGGGGCCGGCCGGAACCGTTCCGCCGTGCGCGCGGCATCGCGCCAATATCCCGCCGTCACCAGCGGCCCCATATGCACCAGCTCGCCCGGCTCGCCTTCGTCCGCCAGCGTGCCGTCGGGCCGCACCACCAGGATTTCCGCATTGGGAATGGCGCGGCCGATGCTGGCCGGGTTGTCCGCCGCCAGCTCCGGCGGCAAAGTGGTGGAGCGAAACGCCTCCGTCAGCCCATACATCAGATGCAGCCGCGCCGCCGGAAACAGCGCCAGCAGCCGCTTCACCGTCGGCACCGGCAGCCGCCCGCCGCTGTTGGAGAGTGTGGTGAGTGTCGCCGCCTCTTTGGGCCAGTCCTGCGCCGCCAGCTGCATCCACAGGGGCGGCACGGCCGCCAATTGGGTAATCCCCTCGCGCACCACCACCTGCACCAGATCGCGTGGTGCCAGATAGTCCAGCAGCACCACCCGCGCGCCGCACAGCAGCCCGGTCGTCAGCTGCGAGAGGCCAAAATCAAAGCCCAGCGGCAAAACCGACAATATCCGGTCGTCTGCCCCCGTCCCCAGATAGTCCGCGACCGCCGCCGCCCCCAGCAGCAGGTTGCGATGGCTCACCATCACCCCCTTCGGCGCGCCGGTGGAGCCGGAGGTGTAGAGCAGCGCCGCCAGCGCATCCCCGCCCACCGCGTCCGGTGCCGTGCCGCTGCCGTGCAGCGTGCCCCAGTCCGTCTCGATCACATGCGTCTCGACCGTTGCGCCTTCCAGCGTCGCGCCACGCGGCAGATGTGTCAGCAGCAGCCGCGCGCCCGAATCCGCCAATATATGCTCCACCTGCCGCGCACGCAGCACCGGGTTTATCGGCACCATCACGCCGCCGGCCCGGCTCACCGCCAGCATGGCAACCACCGCTTCCAGCGATTTCGGCAGCCAGATCGCCACCCGGTCCCCCGGCGAAATCCGCGCCGCCAGCCCGGCCGCCACGGCCGAAACTTCGGCTTCCAGCGCAGCATAGCTGAGCTGCCGCTGCCGATCGACCAGGGCCACCGAATCCGCCGCCCCCAACCCCACCAGCCGGTCCAGCCGGTCAACGGGCGCGTTCACCGCCTTCATCGGTCGAACGGGTTCTTCGCCGATCGCATGGTCAGCCGGATCGGCAGGCCGGACAATTCCAGGTCCTCGCGCAGCGTGTTCACCAGATAGCGCTGATAGCTGGCCGGCAGATCATCCAGCCGCGTGCCAAACACGATGAAGCTCGGCGGCCGGGTCCGCGCCTGGGTGATATAGCGCAGCTTGATGCGCCGCCCCCCCGGCGCCGGCGGCGGATTCCGCTCCAGCGCGCTTTCAAACCAGCGGTTCAGTTTGGCGGTGGACACCCGGCGGGACCAGCGCGCCCGCGTTTCGAACGCCACGTCGATCAGCACGTCCAGGCCCTTGCCGGTCAACGCCGACACGGTCAGCAGCGGCACGCCCTTCACCTGCGCCAAGCCTTCATCCAGCGCCTTTTTCACCCCGTTGAACAGGCGGGACTGATCCTGCGCCGCATCCCATTTGTTGAGCACGACGATCAGCGCCCTTCCCTCCTGCAACACCTGATCGGCAATCCGCAGATCCTGCGCTTCCAGCCCCAGCGTCGCATCCAGCAGCAGCACCACCACCTCGGCGAAATCCACCGCGCGCTTCGCGTCGGCCACGGCCAGCTTTTCCAGCTTGTCCTGCACCTTCGCCTGCCGGCGCATCCCGGCCGTGTCGATCAGCTTGACCTGCCGGCCCTTCGATTCCCACTGGATGGCGATGCTGTCGCGGGTAATCCCGGCTTCCGGCCCGGTCAGCAGCCG
>DITZ01000115.1 GCA_002422985.1 Sphingomonadales bacterium UBA6171 | reverse complement strand
TGGTGGAGAATGCGCTGCTGTCGGGTGCCATCCGCATGGGGCTGGTCAAGCGCGGCTTCATCGACTGGGCTGCCACGCGGGCCTTTGCCGAAGGCGTGGTCAAGGATTACGACGTGCGCACCCCCGGCACCCATGTCGCGGCGCGGGCCCTTTCCGGCGGCAACCTGCAGAAATTCGTGATCGGGCGGGAACTTAGCCAGGAGCCGGCGGTGATCGTCATCAACCAGCCGACCTGGGGCGTCGATGCCTCGGCCGCGGCCTCGATCCGGCAGGTGATCCTCGACCGGGCGGCTTCGGGGGCGGCGGTGGTGGTGATCAGCCAGGATCTGGACGAGCTGATGGAGATCGCCGACCGGTTCGCGGCGCTGAACGAGGGGCGGCTGTCGGTGCCGCGTCCGGTGCAGGGGCTGACGATGGAACAAGTCGGGCTGATGATGGGCGGCGCGCACGGGATGCATGTGCCGGACGCGGGCGCGGCGGATGTACTGCATGCGGAGGCCGCCGATGCTGAAGCTTGAGCGGCGCCCTGCCCCCTCGCGGCTGTGGACGGCGGCGACGCCGGTGCTGGCGGTGATCGCCACCATGATCGCGGGCGGACTGCTGTTCGCGGCGCTTGGCAAGGCGCCGGTCGAGGCGATCCGCACCATCTTCTGGGACCCGCTGTTCGGCGAGTTCGCCAGCTATTCGCGCCCGCAGCTGCTGGTGAAGGCTGGCCCGCTGATCCTGATCGCCATCGGCCTCAGCCTTGGGTTCAAGGCGCAGGTCTGGAACATCGGCGCCGAGGGGCAATACATGATGGGCGCGCTGTTCGGCGCGGCGACGGGGCTGGCCTTCTACCCGACCGAGAGCGTGCTGCTGTTCCCGGCCATGGTGGTGATGGGCGCGTTTGGCGGGTTCCTCTGGGCGATGATCCCGGCGGTGCTGAAGCTGCGCTTTGGCACCAGCGAGATTCTGGTGTCGCTGATGCTGGTCTATGTGGCGCAGCACATCATGTCGGCCGCGTCCTTCGGGATGCTGAAGAACCCCGAGGGGATGGGCTTTCCCGGCAGCCGGAATTTCCAGCACTACCCGGCCGCGTTCAATGACGAGCTGTTTGCGGGCACCGGGATGCATTGGGGCGGGGTTGCGGCGCTTGGCGCGGTGGTGGCCGCCTATGTGCTGCTGTCGCGCCATATCCTTGGCTTTCACATCCGCGTGGCCGGTGAGGCACCGCGGGCGGCGCGCTTTGCGGGTGTCAGCCCGGCGCTGTTGACCTCCGTCTGCCTTGGCACCTCGGGCGCGCTGGCGGGGCTGGCGGGGCTGTTCGAGGTGACGGGCCCCGCCGGGCAGATCACCACCGATTTCGCCTCGGGCTACGGGTTCACCGCGATCATCGTGGCGTTTCTGGGCCGGCTGCATCCGGTGGGCATTTTGCTGGCGGGACTGCTGATGGCGCTGACCTATATTGGCGGCGAGCTGGCGCAGTTGACGCTGAACCTGCCCTCCGCCGCGGTGCAGGCGTTCCAGGGGATGCTGCTGTTCTTCCTGCTGGCCTTTGACGTGCTGGCGAATTTCCGCATTCGTCTGGCGCGGAGCAAGTCAACAAAAGGAGCGGGCGCATGATGGGTTCCATCGACCCGATCCTGCTGATCGCCTCGCTGATGGTGGCCTCGACCCCGATCTTGCTGGCCGCGATTGGCGAGCTGGTGACGGAAAAGGCCGGGGTGCTGAACCTTGGCGTGGAAGGCATGATGATCGTCGGCGCCATCGCCGGCTTTGCGATGGCGGTGGAGACCGGCTCGCCGCTGATGGGGTTCCTCGGGGCGGCGGTTGCCGGCGCGGCGCTGTCGCTGATCTTTGCGTTCCTGACGCAGGTACTGCTGTCCAATCAGGTGGCGACGGGGCTGGCGCTCACGCTGTTCGGCATCGGCTTTTCCGCGCTGATCGGGCAGGGCTATACCGGCGTGCGGCCGCCGCCGACGCCGAAGATGGATTTCGGGCCGCTGTCGGATATTCCGGTGATCGGCCCGATGCTGCTGCGCCATGACCCGATGGTCTATGTCTCGATCCTGATCATCGCCGCGGTCTGGGCCTTCCTCAAGTTCACCCGCGCGGGCCTCGTGCTGCGCGCGGTGGGCGAGAGCCATGATGCCGCCCATGCGCTTGGCTACAAGGTGGTGCGGCTGCGCGTGCTGGCGATTGCCTTTGGCGGGGCCTGCGCGGGGCTTGGCGGCGCCTATCTCAGCCTCGTGCGCGTGCCGCAATGGACAGAAGGCATGACCGCCGGGGCCGGCTGGATCGCACTGGCCATCGTGGTGTTTGCCAGCTGGCGACCGTGGCGGGTGCTGGCGGGGGCCTACCTTTTTGGCGGGGTCACGGTGCTGCAGCTGAACCTGCAGGCAGCCGGCGTCGCAATCCCGGTGCAATACCTGTCGATGGCGCCCTACCTGATCACCATCCTTGTGCTGGTGCTGATTTCCGCCGACCGTCGCCGCGCGGCGCAGAACGCCCCGGCCTCGCTGGGTCGGGTGTTCCATG
>DITZ01000005.1 GCA_002422985.1 Sphingomonadales bacterium UBA6171 | reverse complement strand
AGCTCGGCGGGCGTGCCATGCTCGTCGGTGGCGCAGATGAACATCACCTCATGATCGCGGGCGCGCATGTAGCGGGCATAAAGGTCTGCCGGCAGCTGGCTGCCGACGAGGTTGCCCAGATGCTTGATGCCGTTGATGTAGGGCAGTGCCGAGGTGATCAGAATCCGTGCCATTGCCGCGCCTATCCTTTGGTGTCGCTGCGCGATTTACAGGCGTTGCGCGGGAAGGGCCAGAGGGTTGCGCGGCGAAGCGTCACGGGGCGGGCCTTCGGGGCCCGATTGCGACCCCGCGATGTCGCCTCCGGACGCGGAATTTATCGCGGCCCGTTGAAAACTCCGCCACAACCGGGTTCACTGGGCCGGAGCAATGGGGGCAGACATGCGCTATTCCGGGCTGAGGGTGATTGCCGAAGGGCTGCGGGGCAACCGCGGCTGGAAGCCGGTCTGGCGCGAGCCGGAACCGAAGCCCGAATATGACATGCTGATCATTGGCGGCGGCGGGCATGGGCTGTCGACGGCCTATTACCTCGCCAAGAACCACGGCATCCGCAACATCGCGGTGCTGGAGAAGGGCTATCTCGGCGGCGGCAATATCGGGCGCAACACCACCATCGTGCGCGCCAACTACTTCCTGCCGGGCAATTCCGAGTTCTACAGCCACTCGCTGAAACTGTGGGAGGGGCTGGAGTCGGAGCTGAACTACAACGTGATGCACAGCCAGCGCGGCCTGATCAACCTGTTCCACTCCGACGGGCAGCGCGACGCCTTCGCCCGGCGCGGCAATGCGATGATCACGCAAGGGGATGATGCAGAGCTGCTGGACCGCGACGGGGTGCGGGCGCTGCTGCCCTATCTCGATTTCGACAACACCCGCTTCCCGGTCTATGGCGGGCTGCTGCACCGGCGCGGCGGCACGGCGCGGCACGATGCGGTGGCCTGGGGCTATGCCCGCGGCGCCGACAAGCGCGGGGTGGACCTGATCCAGAACTGCGAGGTGACGGGGATCGACATTTCGGCGGGCCGCGTGACCGGCGTGCAGACCACCCGCGGCGCGATCCGGGCCAAGAAGGTGGGGATCGTCGTGGCGGGTCGGTCCTCTCAGGTCGCGGCGATGGCCGGGCTGCGGCTGCCGATCGAGAGCCACATCCTGCAGGCCTTTGTCACCGAGGGGCTGAAGCCGGTGATCGACCATGTGATCAGTTTCGGCATGGGGCATTTCTATATCAGCCAGTCGGACAAGGGCGGGCTCGTCTTCGGCGGCGATCTCGATTTCTACGCAAGCTATGCCGCGCGGGGCAACCTGCCGATGGTGGAGCATGTGATGGAGGCGGGGATGACGCTGATGCCGATGATCGGCCGGGCGAAGGTGCTGCGCAGCTGGGGCGGGATCATGGACATGTCGCCCGATGGCAGCCCGATCATCGACCGCACGCCGGTCGAGGGCCTCTATATCGACTGCGGCTGGAACTATGGCGGGTTCAAGGCTGTGCCTGCTTCGGGCTGGTGCATGGCGCATCTGATGGCGACCGATCACCCGCATGAGGTGGCGCGGCGCTTCCGGCTGGACCGCTTCGCCACCGGGCACCTGCTGGACGAAGAAGGCACCGGCAGCCAGCACAACCTGCATTGAGGGACTGACCAGATGCGCATCACCTGCCCCCTCTGCGGCGACCGCGACCGGCGCGAGTTCACCTATTACGGCGCCGCCGACTATCTGAACCGTCCCGGCATGGAGGCCCCGGCCGAGGAGTGGGACGCCTACCTGCACCTGCGCGACAACCCCGCCGGGGCGCTGCGCGACCTGTGGTACCATGAGATGGGCTGCGCCGCCTGGCTGGTGGTGAACCGCGATACCGTCAGCCATGCGGTGCTGTCGGTGCGGCTGGTGACAGATGCACAGGCCGAGGGGGGCGCGGCATGAGGATCGATGGCAAGGGGCTGATCGACCGCTCAACCCCGCTGGGGTTCCGCTTCGATGGGCGCGAGTATGTGGGGTTTGAGGGCGATACGCTGGCCTCGGCGCTGATGGCCTCGGGCGTGCGGATGGTCGGGCGCAGCTTCAAGTATCACCGCCCGCGCGGGGTCTGGGCCTCTGGCAGCGAAGAGCCGAATGCGCTGGTGACGGTGGGGCAGGGGGCGGACCGCACGCCCAACACGCGGGCGACGGTGCAGGAGGTGTTCGCGGGGCTGGAGGCGAGCAGTCAGAACCGCTGGCCGAGCCTCAACTTCGACATGCTGGCGGTGAACGACCTGTTCGCGCCGTTCCTGGGGGCGGGCTTCTACTACAAGACCTTCATGTGGCCGCGGGCCTTCTGGGAGCGGGTCTACGAGCCTGCGATCCGCCGGGCGGCGGGGCTCGGGGCGCTGTCGGAACAGCATGACACGGCGCATTCCGAAAAGGCCTTTGCGTTTTGTGATCTGCTGGTGATCGGTGCCGGGCCAGCCGGCCTGATGGCGGCGCTGGCGGCGGCGCGGGCCGGGGCGGATGTGATTCTGGCCGATGAGGATGCGCGGATGGGCGGGCGGCTGCTGGCCGAGACGCAGGAAGTGGATGGCAAGCCCGGCCCGGTCTGGGTGGCGGAGGTGCTGGCAGAGCTTGCCTCGCTGAAGGTGCGGCTGATGCCGCGCACCACCGTGACCGGCGCCTATGACGGCGGCACCTTCGGCGCGCTGGAGCGGGTGGGGCTGCATCTGGCGCAGCGGCCCGAGGCGCTGCCGCGCGAGTGTTTCTGGCGGATCGTGGCCAAGCGCTCCATTCTGGCGACGGGCGCGCTGGAGCGGGGGATTGCCTTCCCGGCCAATGACCGGCCGGGGATCATGGCGGCGGGGGCGGTGCGCGCCTATGTCAACCGCTGGGGCGTGGCGCCGGGGCGGCGGGTCGCGGTGTTCGGCAACAATGACAACGCCCATCAGACGGCGCGCGATCTGGTCGCGGCGGGGGTGGAGGTCGCCGCGCTGATCGACGTGCGCCCGGGCGTGCGGGTGGCGGGCGATTTCAAGGTGATGGCGGGCGCGCGGGTGATCGCCACCCGCGGCCGCCGCGGCCTGCGCGAGATCACGGTGCAGACCGATACCGGGCCGGAACGGATCGCGGCGGATTGCCTTGCCGTTTCGGGCGGCTGGAACCCGGCGCTGCATCTGACCTGCCATATGGGCGGGCGCCCGGCCTGGCACGAGGGCATCGCCGCCTTCGTGCCGCCGGTGCCGGGCAAGCCCGGATCGGTGCCGGGGATGGTGGCTTGCGGTGCGGCGGCGGGGGAATTCTCCACGGCCGCAGCCTTGGCCGGGGGGCTGGCTGCGGCGCGCGAGGTTGTCGAGGGCCTCGGCCTGACCCCGGCCGAGATGCCGCTGCCAGAGGCCGAGGATGGCGGCTACGCGATCCGCCCCTATTGGGAAGTGCCGGGAGAGCGGGGCCGCGCCTGGCTCGACTTCGCCAATGACGTGACAGCCAAGGACGTGCGGCTGGCGGCCAAGGAGGGCTTTGCCAGCGTCGAGCACATGAAGCGCTACACGACCCAAGGCATGGCCCCCGATCAGGGCAAGACCTCCAGCACCGCCGCGCTGGCGGTGCTGGCCGATGCGACGGGGCGCAGCATTCCGGGCACCGGCACCACCACCTTCCGGCCGCCCTATACCCCCGTCTCCATCGCGGCGATGGGCGCGGGCGGGCGGGCCGAGGGGTTTGCACCGCAGCGCCTGACCACCTCGGACAAGGCCAGCCGCGACCGCGGCGCGCCGATGATCGAGGCGGGGCTGTGGTATCGCCCCAGTTACTTCCCGCGCCCCGGCGAGGCGACGTGGCGCGACGCCTGTGACCGCGAGGTGCTGGCGGTGCGGGCCAAGGTGGGCGTCTGCGACGTGTCGACCCTTGGCAAGATCGACGTGCAAGGCGCTGATGCGGCGCGGTTTCTGGATTTTGTCTATACCAATACCATGTCGACGCTGGCCGTTGGCCGCACGCGTTATGGCCTGATGCTGCGCGAGGATGGGATGGTGCTGGACGATGGCACCTGCGCGCGGCTGGCCCCGCAGCATTTCGTGGTGACGACCACCACCGCCGCCGCGGGGCTGGTGATGCGGCATATGGAGTTCGTGGCGCAGGCCTTCTGCGGCGACTGGGACGTGCGGCTGATCTCGGTCACCGAAAGCTGGGCGCAGTTCGCGGTGGCGGGGCCACTGTCGCGGCGGCTGCTGGACGGCATCGTGGCCTCGCCGCTGGATGACACGAGTTTCCCCTTCATGGGCTGCGGGTCTGTCACGGTTCACGGCGTGGCGGGGCGTCTGTTCCGCATCAGCTTTTCGGGCG
>DITZ01000084.1 GCA_002422985.1 Sphingomonadales bacterium UBA6171 | reverse complement strand
AGATAGTCGCGCCGGATGCCATCGTTGCTAATCTCGCCCGCCAGCACCTTCAGCCGCGCCCGGAACGCCGCGCGCCGCTCCGGCGTATCCAGGGGGGCGCTCGCGGCCTCCGCCTCGAACAGAAAGCGCCCCAGCGGCACCGCGCGGGCAATCAGCGCCTCCACCGCGCCCGCACCGCCGCTTCTGGCCACATCATCCGGGTCCTGCCCCGGCGGCAGCGTCAACAGGCTCAGCGATTTGCCGGGCACCAGCAGCGGCAGGGCCCGGTTCGCCGCCCGCACCGCCGCCCGCCCGCCCGCCGCATCGCCATCAAAGGCCAGCACCGGTTCCGGCACCAGCGACCAGGCCAACATTATCTGCTCCGGCGTCATCGCCGTCCCCAGCGGCGCCACCGCCTCGGCCAGCCCCACGGCGGCCAGGCCAATCACATCCATATAGCCTTCCACCACTACCAGCCGGCCGGATTTGCGCGCCGCGGGCGCGGCACGATGCCAGTTGAACAGCAGCCGGCCCTTGTCGAACAGCGGCCCTTCCGGGCTGTTCAGATATTTCGGCTCGCCCGCCCCCAATATCCGCCCGCCAAAGGCCAGCACCCGCCCGCGCCGGTCATGGATCGGAAACATCAGCCGCCCGCGAAACCGGTCAAACCGCCGCCCGCCCTCATCGTCGGACTGCCCCACCAGCCCGGCTTCCACCGCCATCGCCGGCGGCGCATCGGGAAAGCGCTCCGCCAGCATCTTTGAAAGCGCATCCCGGCTGTCCGGCGCAAAGCCCAGCCCAAAGCGCGCGACGAGCGCGTCGGTCACCCCGCGCCGCGCCAGATAGTCGCGCGCGTCGGCCGCGCCGGCCTTCTGCAACTGCGCTTCATACCAGCCGGCCGCCGCCGCCACGAAATCATGCAGCCCGGCGCGCTTCTCGGCCTCGGGCGTCCGCCGCTCCATCTCCGGCATGGCAAGCCCGGCCTCATCGGCCAGCAGCTTCACCGCCTCCATAAAGCTCAACCCGTCGGCCGCCATCAGAAAGCCGATGGCGTCCCCATGCGCGCCACAGCCAAAACAGTGATAAAAGCCTTTCTCCTCATTCACATAGAAGCTGGGGGTCTTCTCATTGTGAAACGGGCAGCAGCCCTTCATCTCGCGCCCCGCGCGCGCCAGCTTCACCCGCCGCCCAACAACAGCGTTCAGCCCGGCGCGTGCGCGCAGATCATCCAGAAAGGCCGCGGGCAGGCTCATGGCTTAAGACAATGCCGCCTTCACCAGCCCGCTCGCTTTGCCCATGTCGAACTGCCCGGCCAGCCGCACCTTCACCAGCGCCATCACCACACCCATCTCCTTCACGCTCGCCGCCCCGGTTTCGGCCACGATTGCCCCAATCGCTGCCTTGGCCTCATCATCGCTCATCTGCTTGGGCAGAAAACTCTCGATAACCGCCAGCTCCGCCGATTCGACCGCCGCCAGCTCCATCCGGCCGCCGGATTCGAACATGGCGATTGATTCGCGCCGCTGTTTGGTCATTTTCCCCAGCACTTCCATCACCAGCACATCATCGTCGGCCGGCGCGCCGCCGGTGCGCGCCTCGATGTCGCGATTCTTGATTGCGGCCTGAATCAGGCGGATGGCCCCCACCCGCGCCGCATCCTTCGCCTTCATGGCCACAATCAGCGCGGCCTTTATGTCGTCCCTTATCATTCCATTCTCCTTATACACCCCACATAGGCCGTGCCGCGCCATTGACCAACGGCCACTTCGCCCGTAACGCGGCACCTTAGCCCGAAACCTGAACTCCAAGGATCTGCCCATGGCCGACAACCCCTCTGCGCGCCAACCATCCGGCGCGACAGGCGTTGTGGCGCTGGCCGACGGCACGCTCTTCTGGGGTCAGGGACTGGGTGCACAGGGCGATGCCGTTGGCGAACTATGTTTCAACACCGCGATGACCGGCTATCAGGAGGTCATGACAGACCCCAGCTACGCCGGGCAGATCATCACCTTCACCTTCCCGCACATCGGCAATGTCGGCGCGAATGCCGACGATATCGAGGCGCTGAACCCGCACGCGCTGGGCTGCGTGATGGCCGAGCCGATTACCAACCCCTCCAGCTTCCGCAGCGAACAGGGCTTCTCCGCCTGGCTCGCCAATCGCGGCCGCATCGGGCTGGCCGGCGTCGATACCCGCGCCATCACCCGCCGCATCCGCCAATCCGGCGCGCCCAGCGCCGTCATCGCCCATAATGCCGCCGGCCGCTTCGACACCGGCGCCCTGGTGGCCAGGGCCGCCGCATGGTCCGGTCTCAAAGGCCTTGATCTCGCCAAAGAGGTCAGCAGCACCCAGAGCTGGACCTGGGACGAAGGCCCCTGGAAGCTCGGTGCCGGCTATCAGCCCGGCCATCTGCCGGCCGACGCGCCGCATGTGGTCGCCATCGACTATGGCATCAAGCGCGCGATCCTGCGCCAGCTGGTGGACGCCGGCGCGCGCGTCACCGTCGTCCCCGCCACCGCCGGCTTTGACGCCATCATGGCGCTGAAGCCCGATGGCCTGTTCCTGTCCAACGGCCCCGGCGACCCGGCCGCGACCGGCCTTTATGCCGTCCCGGTCATCCGGCAATGGCTGGCCACCCGAAAGCCGCTGTTCGGCATCTGCTTAGGCCATCAGCTGCTCGGCCTCGCCATCGGTGCAAGGACGGAAAAGATGCACCAGGGCCATCGCGGCGCCAATCATCCGGTCAAGCAATTGTCCGACGGCAAGGTGGAGATCACCAGCATGAACCATGGCTTCACCGTTGTGGCGGATTCGCTGCCGGAAAACGCCCGCGCCACCCATATCAGCCTGTTCGACCAGACGCTCTGCGGCCTTGAACTCACCAGCCAGCCGGCCTTCAGCGTGCAGCACCACCCCGAAGCCAGCCCAGGCCCGCAAGACAGCTATTATCTGTTCCGACGCTTTGTCGCCCAAATGAAGGCCGCCGCATGAAGCCCCCCGCCGTTGATCCCAAACGCCTCGCCGCCGAGCTGGAGGCCGACGCCGAAGTGCTGCGTGCGCTGGCCGAAAATGGCGACATCGCCGAACTCGTCCGCGATGTGGACCTGCACTTCAAGGGCGCCGAGCCCGACATCGTGGCACTGGGCGACGAGGCCGAAGACCTTGGTCTCGAATTCATCCAGTTCAACGAATATGAAGACGGCGAATGGTCCGTCGATTTCCGCCTGCAATCCAGCATAGAGCCGGACATCATGGCCAGGCTCACCCACCGCGCCCTGGAAATCGAACTGGCCTATAATGTGGAATATGACGGCTGGGGCTGCGCTGTCCAAAGCGGCCACAAACATTGATGCCGGAAACCCCCACGCCCCCCCACGCCCTTCCTTCCCCCTTCCCCTTGCGGGGGAAGGGCAGGGGGGCGGGGCGCGCCCATCCAGCATCACCCCCTCACGCGCTCCAGGGATCCACCAGCTCCACGCCTGCACCGGCAAAATCATGGCGGTCCCGCGTTGCCAGCCGCATTCCATGCGCGCGCGCCGTTGCGGCGATCATGGCGTCCGCCGTCTGGATCGGCCTGCCGGCCGCCCGCGCATCCGCCAGCACCACGCCATACCAGCGCGAACACTGCTCATCAAAATCCAGAATACGGTCGCGATACAGGTCGGCAATCGCCTCAATCAGCGCGGCAAGCGCATCGCGGTTGCGCCCGGCCGGCATCAGCGCAGCACCCGCACGCCATTCCGCCAAAACCACCGCAGACAGCCAGAGGTCGGCCGCATTGCGCGCCTCCCAGTCCCGCACAACCTGCGCCGGTTCGCGACGGCACAACTCGCTCCAGACATTGGTATCAACCAGGATCACGCCTCGAACAGCGCATAGCTCGCCGGCGAATCCGGCGCTTCGGGCACATCAAAGCCCGGCCGGCTCAGCGCATAGATCATCGCACCGATGGATTTCCGTGTCCGGTCCTCGCTGTGCGCCAGCGCGATCAGCGCCTG
Source organism: Sphingomonadales bacterium UBA6171 (assembly GCA_002422985.1). Classification (GTDB taxonomy): domain Bacteria; phylum Pseudomonadota; class Alphaproteobacteria; order Sphingomonadales; family Sphingomonadaceae; genus Sandaracinobacteroides. The sequence goes on along the minus strand of DITZ01000084.1, from coordinate 579 downwards.
ACGCGCCTCCTCCTCCAGCGAATGACCGTTGCGCGCCGCGCGCTCGCGCAGGCTCTGTTTCACATCGTCGGGCAGTTTGCGGATCGTCAGGCTCGCCATCTCGCACCCCTCATGATTGCACTGCAATCAACGTAATCACTGAAAGCATCGCCCGCAATGCCCAAACGCACTGACATCGCCTCCATCCTCGTCATCGGCGCCGGCCCCATCATCATCGGCCAGGCCTGCGANNCCGGAGCTGGCCGACGCCACCTATATCGAACCCATCACACCCGCCGTCGTCGCCTCCATCATCGAACGCGAGCGGCCGGACGCCATCCTCCCCACCATGGGCGGCCAAACCGCGCTCAACACCGCGCTCGCCCTCTATAACGACGGCACGCTCACCAAATATGGCGTGCAGATGATCGGCGCCGACGCCCACGCCATCGACAAGGCGGAAGACCGGCTGAAATTCCGCGACGCGATGGACAGGATCGGCCTTGAATCCCCCCGGTCGGCCATCGCCCACACGCTCGACGAGGCGATGGCCGCGCTCGATCATGTCGGCCTGCCCACCATCATCCGCCCCAGCTTCAC
>DITZ01000007.1:21942-22551 GCA_002422985.1 Sphingomonadales bacterium UBA6171 | reverse complement strand
TGGGCGCGGCCTATATGCTGTGGCTGTATGCCCGCGTGATGTTTGGCCCCGTCACCAACCGGGAAGCCGGCGCGATGCCGGACATTCGCCCGCGTGAATGGGCGGTGATGCTGCCGATGCTGGCTGTGGTGCTGTGGATGGGCGTTTATCCTAAGCCCTTCCTGGCACCGCTGAAGGCCCCGGTTTCGAGCCTGATGGCGCGGATGGAGCGGGCCGGGCCGCCGCAGACGCCGTTTACACCCGTCAACAGCAATATGCCGGTGGCTGCTGCCCCGGCCAACAAGACCGGAGCGCCGGCATGAGTTCGACCCAGATGCTGATGCAGTCGCTGGCGATTGGCGCGCCCGAAGTGGTGCTGGCGGCCGGCGCGCTGGTGCTGCTGCTGATCGGCGTGTTTCGCGGGCATGGCGCGCTGGCGGGCCTGAGCTGGGGGGCGACCATCCTGTTCGGGCTGACGGCGCTGACGGTGATTGACGATTCCCCCGCCCGGCTGCTCGCCTGGAACAGCCTGTATGTGGCGGATGCGCTGTCGGCCTATCTGAAGATTCTCATTCTGGTGGGGGCGGCGGCCTCGGTGCTGATGTCTGTGCGCTGGCTGGAACGGGCGGG